>DATDNG010000342.1:0-16253 GCA_036518375.1 Nitrososphaeraceae archaeon
AAATACTCCAAAACCTGTTCAAAAAATTATAATATATGGTCTTTATTTATTAGATCTGCCATTAATTTCCTGCTTGTGATCTCTTCTATCAAAAATATGTATCCTTATCTATTGTAATATAGATTTGTTAGTGTTATTGAATCTAGCAAAAAATTTCTACTGTTTTAAAAATTACAAATTGAACTATGATTGCAATATATCTATTGAATAGATATATTGATCACAGACATAGATGCTATGACACCTGATTACTATTATATCACACTAAAACTAAAATGAAAGGCCAATTTCAGGCAATCGTTAATGTCTTCTACTTTATTACCATAACCGGACAATGCGCATAAGTTACTATTGAAGATGCAATGCTTCCAAGTAATAACTTCTTAAATCCTGATCTTCCTCTTGTTCCAACTACAATCAAATCAATATTTTTCTCTTCTGCATATTCTAATATTACATAATCTACAGGTTTGTGACTGTTAATTAATTCTGTTTTCAATTCAATATTATCTAGCTTTGCAGCATGGTTGAACTTTTCAAGCCACATTTTGGCATCATTCATGCTATCAGCCATTTCTCCTGACTTATTTAATACATCTTCTTGCTTAAGATGATACGATTCAGGAACAGAAGTGACAGTAATTGTATATAGTTGTGCACCAAAAGATCTTGCTACTTCTAAAGCATATTCAGCTGCTTTGAATGAATGCTCTGAACCATCAATTGCTACCATTATCTTAGAGAATTTCGAATTCGATGTTGTTGCTGAAGACAACTTAATACTTCTCCACCTCAGACCTTATAAAAATCAATTCAAAGGCACTAAGAATACCGAATAAAACCTTGTTGAATCTATAGAGGATAAACCTAAAACTGTTAGTGACGGGTGAGAATTTCTTATCATGATCTTGCGCTTATCTATCTTTAAACAAGTGATTCATGTCAGATATATACTAGATTTTCGAATACTCTTCCTCAAAGCAATTTTAGCTGATGAATATCATATGTCGATTAAAAGGAATTCAGGCGCTGATTCATTGTAGTTTAGATTATTCTCACCTACATTAAACTAATCCTAAATCCTATTCTTTTATAGTCTGTTCAATCACTTCTATATCTACAGCTTTTTGGAGTCCTGCTTCTATCTCCCTTTCGTATCTTCCTCTTGACTGTTTCACTGGTTAAAAGAAAAGCTGGAGTGGCCATCATAAGTGATCACAGATTTTCATCGCATGGTATTTTGATGGTTTAATATTTGATTTAATCTTCCCTGTTTTCACAGTATTTTTGTAATTGGTTCAAGAAATAAGACCAACCTTCATCATGTTCGAACAATTTACCTGCTTGAAATCCTTTATGCAATAGTTTGACTCTAGTTTTATTATTTTCAATTTCTTCTAGTTCCCATGTTACAACTGTTCTTGGAAAATCAACCGTGTTAGGTTCTTGCCATGTATAAGAGATTCGCTTATTTGGAACGAATTCAATTATAGTTCCTTCAGGAAAAAAGTCAAAGCTTCTATGTTCACGATTTCCTTGTTTATAAAAACTGAATCGTATTTTTCCGCCGACCTTGGGTTCTAAAATGGCCTGGTCAGGAAACCAATGCGTTAGCTCTTGTGGATCAGTAATAGCTTTAAAAACAACTTCTGGTGAAGCATCAATGGTTATGCTTTTCTTTATCTCTATTGTTTCTTCGCGTTGTTCTTCTTTCCTTTGTGTTGCTGACATTAAGACATTCTATCAAAAGGGATATTTAAACATTTAAATATTTCTTTAACTATACAAATGTTGATATGGGATCTCCGTGGAGAGCATTATCAGATGATAGTAGAAGAGAAATATTGCTCTTACTTAAAAGCAAAGATATGATTCCTACGGAGATTGCAGAACACTTTAACCTCACTTTACCAGCCTTATCCGCTCATCTCCGTATATTGAAAGATGCAGATTTAATAACAGAGAAGAAGCAAGGTAAAAACAGATTTTATTCATTAAACACAAAAAGAACCTTAAAGCTAATAGAATTCTTCGAGGAGATGTATGATTATAAGCTGAATTCATTAAAAGAATATGTAGAAGCAAAAAAACCCTCGGTCTAGATGTAGGTAATAAACAGCAGTGCACTATGTATACATAGAAACAATATCTATGCAAGTCGCAGCAGCAGTAAGTGGCGGCAGAAAATATATCCTTATTGCTTTTGCATGTCGGTATTTTTCATAAATTCCTCCAATTCCCTATTATGATATTTGCATTTGTAAATCAGATTGTCTGTTTTTACCTTGAAAATTGTGTTATTGCTTTTCTGAATCAACTTCAATGCATACATAGAGACAACAATATTTGCAAAAGCCAACAGAGCATTACTGTAGTCTGGCTGATTAAAGTTATCAGCCATAAGTGCATAACGCTTTGCATTTTCTACTGCGTTTAATAGTGGCAATACCATAGGATCATCCTCATTCCTTTGTTCAGAGATCTGATTTTTAATCTCTTGTAATCCTGAAAAATAAGCTTCTAGTAATATCTCCAAGATATGTGATTGCTCTTGAACTTTAGATTGTGAATAAATTATCGATAGGATCTGAATACAATTACATAGAAACTCCTTTATCGCCTCTTCATATTTTTTATTAAAATAGTATTCGCTTGATTCTAGCAGCGGAATTATTGTTTTTGTTTCAAACTTGTCTGCATATTCTATTATTGAAGATCGAATATTTACTGGTATTTTACTTAATGTATTTAAACTGTTACTACCATTTACCAATATTATAGGTGCTATTATTTTCAACATACCTTTTTCACATCCCCTTTGTAATTCCGATAATGATACTTATATTGCTAGTAGTAACTGAAATATTGGTCTTCAGGAGAACCATAAAGCGAAACTTTCTTTTTGCTTGTTGCAGATTTGAAAGTTGTTGATAATAATATCACCAACGGATTTGCAGTCACCACAGCAAGTAAATCATTATAGTCTTGTTGTATATAGCTCAGATAAAAAATTCTTGGCAATCAACCACTATGATTTCATTGCTCTTCTGTGAGCTAGAATGATTTGTAAAAAAGAAAATATCATCAAAATTATTTGTGAATATAAAGACGATGTAGAGATTCTTTTTAGTGACAAGGGGCTTACGTGATGGCAGATCAGGTCCACTGGAAGTAATACTGTGCCAACGGACAAGGTTTATGAAAGCGTGCGTGCTTAGAAAATAAGAATATTGGCAAGATATGTTCTTGGAAGTTCGCAGAAAGAGATGGACAGATTAAACATTCAATCTGCACTCTTCGAGAAAGAGACAATCCAGACATTAAAACTTGCAGGAATTAAAGAAGGGATGAGATGTTTAGACGTTGGTTGTGGAACAGGGCACACTACTTTGCTCATAAGTGACAGAGTTGGCAAAAATGGCAAAGTGATTGGCTTGGATATAAATGAAGCTAACATACATGCATGCAAAGAAAATTTGAATCGTACTAGGAATAACCTGGAATTTGTTTTAGGAGATCTTCTCGATATGACATCAGCTGAGTCTTCATTTGATTTTATATATTCAAGATTTTTATTTCAGCATCTGATTTATCCTGAAAATGCCATTGCAAAAATGTCAACACTAACTGCTCACAAAGGAATAATCGCAATAGAGGAACTTGATCAGGAATTGTGGTTATCGTATCCATTCGATCCCAATCTCGAAAAATTGCAGAAAGCTTATGTAAGGCTTTTGAAATTATCAGGCTCTGATCCTTTTGTTGCACGAAAGCTATATAGAATGTTCTTAAGAAACGGCCTAAATCCAAACATAGCTGCATATTCTGTATGTGTTAAAATGAGTGATAGGCCCAATAATAAGATTGGAGTATTACTGGCTGAAGTATTGAAGAAAAGTATCTTGAAGAATAATCTGATGAGCCAACAAGAATTCGATCAAATGCTAAATGGTTTGAAAAAGTATGCAACAGATCCGACTGGCTTGGTGCTTTATGCAATAGCTTTTAGAATATGGGCAAGGAAAAATAATGATAAGGATAATCGTGTATTATATTGATATATACACTAACAGCAAATTGTCTTATCCATGTGCGTGTAAGTGAGTGTATATATCATGATTTGATAGAGCTAATCCATTCTATGATTGTCCTAATTACTTTTTTCCTAGATGCTTCTGAATATTTGGATTGCATATAATTATATGATATGGCATCATAAAACCAATGATCACAATCAAAAAGCTCGATTTCCTTGTACTTATTTTTCAATAATTTAAAAAATGCTTCTGATATAGCTGAGAAGAAAATTAAATCATTTTTTCCATGAAGAATGAGTGTAGGGACACTATCAATATCCGTAAGCACATTTACTTTGCTATTGCGAAAGGCAATGATATCGACAATATATCTGTAAGAATAGTAAAAATTCAGGTCTTTGTCTTGTAACATATATGATATTTCTTCTCCACCAATCTCATTGAGTTGTGGAAATACATTGGTCATCTTTACTAATGTTTTAGGAGTCATTAGCCTGCGTAAAAGGAGATATAGAAAATAAAAAAAATTAGGCTCTGCAGAGCTCCGTTTCTTAATAGTGCTAATACGGATATAAGGTGCCATCAAAATCAATCCATCTATAGACTGCTTGTTATTATGAGCATACCATAACGCAAATGTACATCCAATACTGTGTGCTAAAACATATACCTTAGAATTACCAAGTATCTTTCTGATAACTTCATTTATTGATGACAAGCAATCATTAAAGTTCATATCACCTCTTTTTCCATCAGATTTTCCATGACCTAATAGATCCATAGAATAAACGTCAAAACCATTTTCAGAAAGTTGAGCAGCAATATAATTGAAGATTCTTGCATCGGAATAAGAGCCATGTATGCATAATATTGTCTTATTATTATTGTTATTACTATTATATACTGAAGGAAAATGAATTACATTAATGTTTCCGCTTGATGTTGCTATTATTCCAATAACGTTAATTCTTGCTATTTAATATTAAAGGCTTTTTATGCTCAGGATATACAGAATATCTGTATGGGCGAATTGAATAAAATACTTGCTGCAAATGAGGAGTATTCTAAGGATTTTAGGCACGGGGAGTTGTCACATATGCCCTCGAGGAAAATTGCAATACTCACATGTATGGATGCAAGGTTAGCTGTAGAGGATTTCTTCGGACTAAAAATAGGAGATGCACATATCATAAGAAACGCTGGCGGAATAGCTACAGATGATGCAATACGTTCACTTATTATATCACATGAGCTTTTGGGAACAGAAGAGTTCTTCGTTGTAAATCATACTGACTGCGGAATGCTGACCTTTAATGACGAAGAGCTACGAAAAAAACTCTCGGAAAAATACAAAACCGACGCAAGCGCACTAGAGTTCCATTCATTTCCAGACCTTGAGGCTAATGTCAAAAATCAAATAGACAAGATAAAGTCAACGTCATTTCTTCCAAAAGACATACAAGTATATGGATTTGTATATGACGTCAGGACTGGAAGGCTTAAAGAAGTGGCTGGGAAAGAAAGAGAGAAGAAGTAGGATATTGGCAATGGCGTTGTCATATAGTACAACGGTATTGCCGAATGTCTGTCCGTTGTCATTGCTTGCTCTAAACTTATTGTAGATACCTTAACTTAACACGACTACCCTTCTTTACCTTCGTCATCATTATTATAATCTAATTTCTCATCAACCTTTTTCTGCAATTCTCTATAGCGGTCATACTTCTTGGTCCACTTTGAAAGTACAAACCATTGTCTTATTCCTATTCCTAACCATATGAGAGAGATTAAAATTGGAATAAAGCGTGCTAAGCGAAAGAAAGGACTGGGCTCAGGGCCAAAACCATGTGGTATCTCTCTACCATGAAAAGGTAATGGTGGTCCAAATAATGCAAAGGTGATTGCAAATGATAACGGTGGAATAACCATAATGGTGATTATCATTATAATGAACATCTTCTTAGTATTATTTAGCTGATGGATAATTCCGTCTATTATCTTAAAAAGATTCTCTGTTGATTGATTGCCATCATCATGAATATCTTTTTTGCTTGGGTTCGTCATGAACTATCAATAGTCTCCATTACATTATAAAAAATGTAGTAGTAACTTTGTTACCTGATATCAAATCATCCAACTATATTCATAATTCGGGTTCACTACGTGGAAACAATGCTTCATAGGGTTCTAGAATTTCTCTGAGAATCTGTCTTCCTTTCTCTGAAACCTTGTATTTGATTATTGTTTTATTACCCCAAGCTTCTGCAGTTCTGCTTATTATTCCCTTTTTCAGCATATCATCAAGAATTTTTTTATGTTTGACATTATTTAATCCGCAGTAACTCATGAGTTTACTTTGGTTAAGTTCGCCATTTTCGTAAAGTTTCAAGAGAATATCCTTCCTTATGTAAATCCTGTCTCGGTACTCATGCACCAAATTGTCTCAATTGCAACAGTGGAGAGAATTATGTGGAGTAGAGTTGTTGTCTGCAATATACTGTACTTTCTGATAATGGCACGAAACAAAGGTAGTACTGTCGGTTTGACTTTCTATTGGAAACATTATGTTATTTAAGTCCAACAGTGTATATGAAAATTTAGTATGTCCTATCATTACCAAGTAGATCTCAGAGAATGTTTACCCTAGAAGAGCAGATACTTGCTCTTTTTCAAATTATCATTTGTAATTTGACATACGTGTTCGAGCAGCAACAACTATATCTGCAACAAAAGTAATGAGTAAATATAGGTGTTGTTGCAATGTCTAAGACTTTTTCATCAATTTGCTTACTAACTTTAATCTCAATTTCATTAGTTTTTCCTACATCTATACTACTATCATTACAACAATACGCTGCTGCAGAAGGATTAATCCAAAAAACGCATATTATGTTAGTGCATTCAAATACCAATGACAACTTAGCAAATAATAAAAAGAATTCACCGGCAGATATAAAACTACGAAATGCTTCTCTAATAACAACACAAAGCACTACCACTGCAGTTAAAAACTTTCAAGAGATATTTTGCGGTGCTAACACCACTGCAATACCTGATTCTAATGGGTACATAAGAGAAAACACTCTTCCTCAAAGCTGTGAAATGCCTTTGGGAATTGCTGTTGATAACAATGTCCATAGAGTTTGGTATGTATCCACAAAAAAGGGAATTTTGGGAAGCTATGATATAAAACAAAACAAATTTGATCAAGAGTACATCATACCTAATTGGACTTCACGTGAAAACCCAATTGATTATTCCCAGGTGTGGACTTTAAAGGTTGATGACAGCGGCAGTAGAAAACAACAACAAGGAGGAGATATTTGGTTTACTGATGTAAAACAAAATGCAATATGGAGATTTATTAAATCTTCACAAAGTTTTGAGATATACAAGATTCCAGGTAATTCTAGCTCTTTTGGGACAACATATCCAATATCTTTAGAGATTGACCGAAAGAATAATCGTATTTTCTTTGTAGGAACCTTTTCGGCTTCACTATGGATTGGAGACATAACAAAAATGAAAAACGGCACTTCTGACGGGATTTCACAGATTCATATCCCTACTAGTGTCTTTAACGAGATTGACCCAGTTTTAATTACAACCGGTTCAATTGCATTTGATAGTAAGAAAAATTCAGTATGGATATCTATGCTATCTTATGGAAGGAAAGGAGAAATATTCAGATATGACTTAGATAAAAAATCCTTCGAAATCTTTGACTTGCCAAGAGAATTAAACTCTCCTTTAGGAATGGCCGTAGATTCTAATTCAGAGAATTTATGGATAACAAATGCAGGCACCAGCATATTTTACAAGCTAAATCCAGACAGTGGTAATATTATAAAGTTCGTTACTTCAAAAACATCTCCCAGAGTTTTCGGTCACGGTGTTATTACTGACGATGGTGGCAACGGACAAGTTCGTGATGATGGGAATGAGAGCAACATCTCAAAAAATGCATATACTCTTCCATATTGGATACAGAAAGCTCCTGATGGTTCTCTCTGGTTCAATGAACAGGAAGGTAACAAAATGGCTAGATTTGATCCTTCTAATATGAAATTAACTGAATATTGGATTCCGACACAGAATAGATTATGGGGTAATTGTCCACCTAGAGCTAACAATAGCGGAAGTAGCCAGACATGTGGTATTGCCAATGTGTTGCAGTTTTCTATAAGTAATAATAATCAGCAGGTCTGGTTTACAGAATGGTCAGAGAACAAGATTGGCAAGTTAGATACAAAGAGCCACCTTCCATTTTCAGTGGTTGTCGCTCCCCAAAAGGAATTAACGGTAAAGAGAGGAGAAAGTAGAGACATCAAAGTCAAAGTTACGGCGTCACAATCTGCATCTTCCTTTGATAAATCAAACATACATATGATCGCATCTGGAACTTTTACTCCAACAGGGGATTTTGGAAACTCTACAGGATATTTTAGTCAGGAGGCATTTTCAATTAATTCAGATGTAAAATCAAAGCAGGTAACATTTACCTTTAGACCATCGATGGATTTGAATCCAGGAAAATATATGCTGATGATAGGTGCTGAAGACGAATCTATTTCCAACTTAAGAGCTATAAAGCTAAATGTGATTTGATTTATTATCTATTGCTTATTTTATTATCATTAATTATAGTGACGAAATTCAAGTGACCATGTTTATAAAAGCTAGCGTGGTCCGTTAGTTGTATGTTAGTTGGTTGCCATAGACAAAATAAGAATTGTTATCAATACTTATCTCGCTTTTTTTTGGTTGTTGTTATTCCTCATTTCTAAGCAAAGATCTGCTCTTCTATAGGTTTAATGAACAAGTAATGTTATTGCAAAAGCTATTCTTATACTATAGTAATTACATCTGATACAGATTTATCTATAAACTCCAAGTAATTGTATTATTGTGAACTGTACAATATTAAAATGTTGTTGCCTGTTTTGCCATATTATTATACAATATTGTCCATATATTTCCATCTATGAGTAAAAATCGGACTACTGTTACTAATTATGTGATCTTGCCATCAGCTCTTGCTGTTACTGTATCTTCGATATTAATTATTATGGCGATATTAACACATAATGCTATTGCTCAACAACAACAACAGCAGACCAGCGCTAGCACAGTTAGAGTACAAGCTGGAGGAGGAAATAGCACTCTACCATATACTATATTCAATCCACAAAGCGTACAGGTTAAAACAGGTCAGAGCGTAATGTGGTATAACCCATCAAAGGTAGGAGAGCCCCACACTATTACATTTGCTTTGGATAACAAGACAAAACCAGATTTGAGTGCAACCTTCGCTGTCAAGAATTCATCTAGTTTCATGCCTATGCCTCCTAGATCTAATAGCGAACCTGTTATTATTCCAAATCATCAAAATCCAACCACGACTATGATATTAGGATCAAACGCAATAGCATCCAATCCAACAGTAATAGATTCAACAGGTAATGTAAAACATTTAGGTCATAATGCTGCTTATTCCGTAAAAGGCAATGAAAAACTTGTCAATTCTGGTCTTGTATTTCCAAAAGGAATGGGCCCACCTAATGGAAGCACATCTTTTACATTGACATTTGAGAAAGCCGGAACATACAACTATTATTGCATATTACATCCATGGCAGAAAGGTAAAGTTGTAATAAAGTAGTAAAGATTCAGATAATGGCGCTTCTCCGAAGAATCATCTCATTAAGTATATGTTGAATCTACAGATCAGATACAGATAACAACCAACATGGTAACTATATTATAACTACCTTTCTGAGTGACGCTCAATTCATATGAGGAGAAAGACATTTTTATCGCGTAGGTTTTTTCGTTATTGATAGTATAGAATTGCAGTTTAACAAGATTGTTGAGACCTGTATATATTCTTCAGACCTTGAGAAAATGAAGCGCTTTTACATCAATATTTTAGGATTGGAATTTGTTTCTGAAGAAAAAGACAGACATGTCTTTTTAAAAGCTGGTGAAAACATGCTTTTGATCTTCAATCCAATTAAAACGCTTGATAATAATAATGAAGGTGATTCTAAACTTCCAGTTCATGGTGCCTTCGCGCCGCCATCAATTATACATTTTGCTTTAGAGATCGAAAAGGAAAACTACAATAGTGCAAAATACACTTTGAACGAAAAGAATGTAAAAATTGAAAAGGAGGTTGTTTGGGAGAAAGGTACGAATTCCGTTTACTTTAGAGACCCTGCAGGAAACCTTGTTGAAATCATTACTCAAGGTTCTTGGCCAGTAGATAATGGTTGACTGAAAAATATTGTTTAGTATAATAATATATAGTAGCAAGCAAAAAGATGTTATGTCTTTAGACAGATTGGAGTCGAATATTCAGAAAAAATAACGTGGTAGAAAGATGCAATCTTGATCTAGACATTAACTTTCTACTTTTACCTTTCAACACCAAATGATAGTTTTATACCTGTCCTATATTCTGTAATATTTCCTGTATTTTGATCTACTTGTATAGTCTTGTCCAAAACCTCTATGCCATGTATATTTCTAATTGTTTTTACCGCTTCTTTAAGTGCAGCTTGAGCTGCGTCTTCCCAACTTTTATCAGAACTACCTACAAGTTCAACTATTTCTGCTATTGGAGTAGATGAAGACATATTATATCTAGTATACTGCTAATCAAGATTATTTATTTTATTTATTTTATTTATTTTATTTATCAAAGGCGCATTTGTTCCAAAAGCTACTGAGAGTAAATCTCCTTAATCTTTAACTACTATTTCTATGGTAGAGGATCATGCGTTGTCTCTTTCAGATCTGTTATGTACATTATAGGCGACCATACTGTACATAATAAGTTTTAGTAACCTTTCATAAAAATCAACTGGCCCCAACAGCCTTGAACATTTTTCATAAATGCTATGAAGGCCATTTAAGTCACTCGTATTGAAAAGAATGCGAGAATACTTGGATCTGTCAAGTTTTTCTGGAATGTCTGCAAGCGTTACATCATAATACACTTTTCCCAAATACCTTACTATATGTCGCTTAGAGGTATTGACTTGCTTATCCAGCTACTCTTAGTCAAATAAAAATAATAAATGTCCTTTATGTTCTTAATTCTAATATGCACCATCTTTTGAAAATAAACTCCGTTAAGATATTAAATGGCTGTAGTAACCTGTGCTGTGTTAACAAAACTAATTATTTGGTTAATATTACGAAGGTATTATAAAAGCAAGTGTCCAAATAACAATATAGCGTCTAACTTTACAAATTATGAATCCTTATTTTATGGAATATGTTATGAGAAGCCGCCACGACCAATGTTGCTATAGCTACACCGATGAAATTCCTTAAAGTCATCACCGTATTTGGAGCATTAGCAATTAACGAGTATCCTAATACTGTAGAGATATTGTCAGTTAACCAGAAAGCTAGTGTTACCCACCCAATGATGCCTGCGGTCATAGCACCAAGCCTCGCACTTTTTGTAACAAAGTATATAGAAAATGCAATACTAAAATACCATAAGGCACTTAGAACAAGCCAGTTAGCATGAAATATCTCGGACCTCGAATCTAACATATAGTAAGTCGATCCTATTGCAGACATGGCAAATAATGATATCAGAAGGATTTTGTTATTTAGAGAATGCGAGGTACGTTCTTTTTTAGTGAGACTTGATTTTCGTGTTTGCTCTTCCTTTGCTGCTTTGATTGACTCTTCAAAGCTTTTCAATTTAACAGGAATGAGTTGTTGAATTGTGCTGTCTTTTACAGTTGCTTCATGCTTGAGGCTATCAATTAGTGGCCTGGCAAGTGAGGCTTTTAGAGGAGTAATAAGATCAACCCAATAAGAAGAAAGTCTTGAAGTTAGAAATGGAATTATTATTATTTTAATTGATTTATTTATCATCTTTCCATATCGCTTCATCATATCCAGATAACTTAGCACATCGGGTCCTCCGATATCAAAAGATCCATCCTCTGTATCTTTTACATCAATAGATTGAACTAGATAGGTGACTACATCGTCTACTGATATGGGCTGTGATTTAGTCAAAACCCATTTTGGACAGATCATAGCTGGAAGTCTCTCGACCAAATACTGTAGCATCTGAAACGATCCCCCGCCTTGGCCTAAAATGACAGCGGCCCGAAATATTGTGACCTTTGCAGAGGATGTTTTCAATATGTCGCCAACCTGGGCTCTGCTTCGCATATGATCAGATAGCTGACCACTATTTTTTTCATTATTCAAACCGCCAAGATAAATAATCCTTTTAACTCGACAATCAGTAGCTGCTTTAGCAAAATTTTCCGCAGCAATTCTATCGCGTTCTGCAAATTTCTTCCAATCTTTAGAGGAACCTTCCATCGAATGTATCAAGTAAAATGCTACATCTATTCCAGTCATTACTTTTAGTAACTCACGATAATTGCTAGCATCTGCTTTGATGATTTTTACTTGTTCATTAAAGCGTCCAGTAAGAGATCCTACATTCCTTGTTATGCATGTAATTTCGTGTTTCTTTGAGTGAAATGAAGGAGAAGAGCAAAGTCTAGAAACAAGACGACTTCCTATAAAACCACTGGCACCTGTTACGAGAACTTTCAAGGTACGTTCTTTAGAACTATTAGTGATTACCTGACTTAATGACTTTTGTTGTTCTTGTTGTCGCATCTTTTTATAACCACTTCATTAGCGTTATCTTTGTGCCCGATACAATATAACATATAAAAAGAGAATGAAGGCAGTTATTTGTTCTGCCATACGCCAAATGTATTTCCCTGAGGATCTTCTAAAACTGCATAATAACCCTCTGATATCTCTTGCTTATCTTTTACTACTTTAGATCCTAATTCCTTTGCCTTACTTGTATAGCCTTCGATAGATTCTACTTCAATGAATATTGTTGAGATCTGTTCAGGATTTTCCTTTTGCATCAGACCGTCACTAATGCCAGCATTTTTTATCATCCAGTATGCTTGTGTTTGCCCTTTTGCAAATTGCCAGCCAAACAATGAAGAGTAAAAATCCTTTAGACTATCGACATTATCTGCCGGTATCTCAAAATGTCCTACCTTATGTCCATTTATTATTGACATTTTATTATTATGCACTGCCTATTTTTCTTAATGTTATTCTTATTCTAAACATTATTTGATTCCAACTTTTGTTTTACTGTTTGAGCTGCTTGCTGCAATCCTTCTCGAATCTTGTTATCTGCTTGACTGCCTGAAAGCATATTTGCGATCTTTCCTGTAGTTGGGAGTTCGTAGTCAATTACATGTCTGATATGGGTTCTTCTGCCGTCGCTACCTTGGAATTCCTGTATACTTTCCCATTTCTTGAATGGTCCTTGTATTTGTTGAGTAACTAGTCTTCTATTTTGTTGCTTGTCTATTACCTGTAACCGCATCTCCTCTTCTTTTCCCATGTATTGACCCTTTACCTTCATCTCGGATCCTTCTTCATTGTTTGTAGAAGAAGAAAGGCTCTCTGATTCCTTTACTATATCCTGAGGCCAAGCTTCTTTGATATTATCTGGGTTTGTATAGTATTCGTATACTCTTTCCACCGGCGCATTGATTTCTACGTCATATTTGATTTCTGACATTTCAATAAAATTTTGGCTTTGATTGTTTATAAAAGTTGGCAGTATATAGGATTAGTTAGGCACTAGTTATTTAGTTCAATAAATAATAATTAAAATATTTTATTTGTGGAGGTTTACATTTTTCTCTCTACGGTTTCTTCTTTTAATCATGCTTGCTGCTTTACTATGTTTCAGTGTTTAAGAATCTATTATTTCTGAATATTCCTTCTAATTCAATTTCCTTAGCTAACAATTACTCTATGTTCGAACCTAAATCTTCTATGTAAGGTTTTTAAAAAGCAATTCATCAGGATTGTAGTTTAATCTCAAATATACGCAATATTCCGATTCTTTTCTGGTTGGTCCTATTAACTTTAATACAATTTTCTAATTCTTTACCGCGTCTTTTATTCCCTTCAAAGAATGCCAATAGGCTGATCGATTTGCTATTATTATTTCTATTTTGAAATTTAAGATGTCTGTAGTCTCCATACTCTGATAGCCCACAGATTGCAATTTCTCTGAAATTGACATAACCATAAATTCTTTATTTCATATGAAATACTCTTTCAGGTTTTACCTTTAGTATGACTCTCTTTTCTCCTGGTGCTCTGTTAGGATATTTGTCTTTACCGAGGTACTTTTTTGCCAATTTGTCTATGTGTTTATCAGCGGCAACTCCTGTTATCTGCTCTATTACCTTTCCTCTTACAGTAACCATGTCATATGGATTATTTTGGTCAGCGATCGCTATTGATAATCTCGGATCTCTGGATACATTCTTTTGCTTTATTCTTCCTATTGCAGTATTTACGAGGATATTGCCATCTTCAATATCTACCCATGTAGGTGTGATTTGGGGATAGCCATCTCTCATTAATGTAGATACAAAAGCAAAATTCTTACCTTCAAAAAGCTTTCTGGTAGAAGTATCTGTTATTTCATTATTCATATGCTGGCTCACATTATGCAATGTCTAACACATCTAATAACTATTCTACAATAATTATCAAGAGTTTTTTTCTCTTTCTAAAGACTAGCATAGGAGAACAGAAAAGCAAAAATTGTAGAGAATTACAAATAGGTATTGAAAAATAAATAACCTATCGAGTAATGTGCAAAACAGGAGCCATGATAAAGAGAAATTATAATACAAGAAATAGGATAGCCTTTGATTTCTCGCAGATCACTTATGTTTGCATAAGAAATTTCTATATCGATAAGTTGAAAAAACTATTGTTAAATTTGGTGTATTTTTAAGTATAATCCTTGCTTAAACAGGCCCAAGGAATTTGATCTCCATGTAAATGGGGCCTAAATATTTTATTATTTATCAACATTTCAATTATTCATTTATACAAAAAAAGCAAACGCTCATATTTTGTACAAGTTTGAGGTAACTAAGCTCGTGAATAATGATATAAGATACGCTTTAGAATTTCATGAGGCAACAAAACACTCGGAAATTAGCATACAGACATCCGGTCACTACTTAGACTGGGATAATAAACCTCGGCCTTTTAAGATCTATACTAAACTACCATCAATACCCCTTCCACAGGATTTTTGTAAACCTAGCCTTGATGCAATTACCTCTATAAGTAAAATTAAGTCAATAACTGAGTCTAATGCAACAACAACGTCCCCCGCAGTAGATATTAAGAAACTAGCAGAGATCTTATTCTTTTCTGCGGGAATTACAAGAGAATTGAACTATCCCTATGGCACATATTATATGCGTGCCGCTGCTGCTACAGGCGCTTTATATCCTATTGAACTATATGTTGTCTGTCAGGATATACCTGGGTTAAGGGCGGGAGTATACCACTTTTGTCCAGGAGACTTTACACTTACTGAGCTTCGTAACGGTGATTATCGAGGTAAACTATCTGCTGCAGCAGGGGAGAGCAAGAATATAATGGCTTCACCAATTATAATTATTTTTAGTTCAATTGCATGGAGAAACGCTTGGAAATACCAAGCTCGTTCATATCGTCACTGGTTTTGGGATTCTGGAGTTATAGCCGCTAACCTTCTTGGAACAACTGTTTCGAATAATATCAGGTCTTTTCTAATTATGGGTTTTGTTGATGATATAGTAAATCGTATGCTGCTGTTAGATGATAAAAGAGAAGCTGCCATCGCAATGGCTGCCATTGGTATAGGTTTATCCAAAAATCAGGTTGGATCAAATTCTAAAGAAATTATTAGTTCTTTATCATCATCATTACCCTACCCAGAAGTTTTACCATTATCAAAAAAAGCTGAGGTTGAATATCCAGAAATATGGAGAATGCATCAGGCTTCAAGCCTTTCTAATACAGAAGAAGTCAAACAATGGGCTAATAGTGCAAGTAGTTTTAAAAAACAAGATCGAACAAGTAGAACAGAAATCCTGAATTCCCAAACATTGCAGTATAAAGAGTCATCATCATTTCAATCTGGTTTAGGAGACGTCATTTTATTGCGTGGTTCTTCTCGTAGATTTGCTAGAAAGCCTATTTCGTTCATGCAGCTATCCACCATACTTTATGCTTCGACAAGAAGCATTCCTCTTGATTTCCTTGGACAAGACGGAGATAGAACAGCAATAGATGTTTATATGATAGTCAACGATGTCGAAGGGCTTGAAC
>DATDNG010000343.1:0-6563 GCA_036518375.1 Nitrososphaeraceae archaeon
GCCTGGTAGAAGATATGACCTCCATTGGTGCAACAAAATGAAGATTTAGAGGAAAAGAAGTTGTTAGGCTCCGGAGGTTACGTTTTGGCCAAGCTAACAGAACAAGAAGAACTCCGAGCCAGCTTAGGCATTCCTCAAATATTCTTAGCTAATGTAGACAGATTAAATGAAGATAGATTTTTGAGGTACTTTTGCAAGAAGTGTGGTAAAGAACATCTCGGATCTCCACTGATAAGGTTTGAAAACCCAAACGAAAAGCTAGGAGAAGGTGTCATTCTTATCGAAAAAGGGGAATACAAATGTAGAATATGCGATAATATAATAGCACTATACCGTAAGTTCAATAGATAAACCTGCCTATAGAATTACTGTCATTACAGTAATCATTACCCTTTATTCTTCATCCTTTGGCATATGGTCGCCAATATACTTTTTCTTCAATTTCTTGCTTTCAGGGTCTTTTCCAGTAAGCATAGTAATAAGGCCCTATGCAATTGTTGCTGCTATAACAACAACAAAAGAACACTGTCTTTCGAGTTACAATCAACTTCGTATATATCTCATTGTCTGAATAATAGACAACTAGAAAAGCTGAATTAATTATTAAAGTCTCTTCCGTTGAGCTTTTTTTTATAATATCAATGCACACTCTATACTATCGAATGCATATTTTATCCACCTATTATTTCCTCAAATGGTTCAATATCTTATTATTATTGTTGTCTTTTTTCAGTGCAGTTGATATCCCACATAAATAACATCTATTTGTTATATCATCTCCTTGTTCTTTGAGTTTAGCAAGCTTAGCCAATTCATCAGCAATTGATATCCTTGTTGGTTGTTGTTGTTTTGTAGACATAGAAACCCACAAAGCCGAGGTATTATCAAGACTAGAAGGAAGTAAAAGATAATGGATACTGAATATTTAGGCAGGTGAAAGTAGGTATGGGTTATGGATGTCTCGTAAAAAGAAACCTATCTTTATACCAGATCCACCAATAACAACTGTATCGATAATAACTAATAATAATCAACCTGCAGCAGAAGAAGAGAACAACGGTAATACCAACAACAACTACAACAGCAATGGCGGTGATATGAAACCTGAACCAATATCAGCAGCATTCGTAAGTAATCAACCATCACGATTATCACAACAACAAGAACAAGGACAACACAGAAAACAACAACAATACCAGGATACAGTTTATCCTTATAGTGTGAAGATAGAATAAGACACAAAGGGCAATGCGAAGATATCAGTGCACACATATCACACGGACATCAATACAGTTAGTGACGATGCAGTTGAGTTATTCATATCCACGTTGGAATCACTGAAGAATAAAGGCGTCAAGGTGTTAGATGTGTTGACAGAGTAATGATGACTCCTACTACAACAACATACCAAGAAAATAATAATGATGATTATAATGATGACAAAATCAAAAATGTGACATGGTCTGTTGTTGTCCTAGTGACTGATTTAAATCAACTTGTTCTTTGCTTTTTGCTTTTTGAATAGAAAATGACGGCCACTTTCAGATCTATGCTTAATATACCTTCTTGCAATCTTCTATCTCCAACTTGCGAAATGGATAATCGTTAACTTAAGAGCCCTTCAATAAATAGTAAAATTTATCATCAAGTTATTATTTCTTAATCTCTACGTAGATTTATCATCTCTATATTCTCCTAAATTCTACTATTTTTGAACGATGCCATGGTCTTGTCCTTACCTTTTGTCTGCACTCTGGACATCGTAGCGTTTGTTTTGAAAGTTTTAGATCACATTGAGAACAATAGTTAAAAAAATTATAGTCTACTCTACTGCGAGCCGGTTTCTTTAACATTGCGGTTTGTTGGTGGTTTATAATAGTATTACTACTAGTGGTGTTAGCATTAGCTTCTACTGCTACTGCATTTACAAATTTACTTCTACTGATCATATATTTTTGACTTGAACCTCCTCTTGTATTCTTTATCTTGAGCTAGACAAGACTTGGATTACTAATGGCAGTTGTCTTCTTTTTGATTTTTTGGAGGGCACTTTCAAAGTGTTTCATTGTAATTTTCAAGCCTTGTTTTTTATCTTCTTTGTGTTTGTCTTGATTTTTATCACCTTCTCCTTTGATAGTTGCTATTGGATCTGCTGTTTTATTTTCTCCTCCTACTTTACTATTTTCATTGATAGTAGCAACATGTTCCTTAATTGCTGACATTGCTGCTGCATTTACTACAGCTGCAATATCGGCTCCTGTAAATCCACCTGTTAACTCTACTAGTTTGTCTATATCTACAGTATTATCAAGGGGTTTTCTTTTAGTGTGGATTTTCAATATATCTTTTCTTGACTCTTTATCTGGATATGGTACTTCAAGTATACGGTCAAACCTTCCTGGCCTTAGTAGTGCCTCATCTATTATATCTGGCCTGTTTGTAGCACCTATTACAACAACACCCTTTAGGTCCTCCAATCCATCCATTTCAGTTAACATTTGACTGATTACTCTCTCTGTAACGTGTGCATCCCCTCCCACTTCAGATCTACCTCTCCTAGGAGCTACTGCGTCTAATTCATCAAAGAAAACTATGCATGGAGCTGCTTGTCTAGCTTTCCTAAATATCTCCCTTACTCCTTTCTCAGATTCTCCCACCCATTTAGACAACAATTCTGGACCTTTTACACTTATGAAGTTGGCTTCAGAAGTAGTTGCAACGGCCTTCGCAATCATCGTTTTACCAGTCCCTGGAGGACCATACAACATTAGACCTTTTGGTGGCCTTACATCCGCTTGATTAAATAGGTCTGCGTGTTTAAGGGGCCACTCTATTGCTTCTGCTAACTCTTCTTTGACTTCAATTAATCCACCAATATCGTCCCATTTAACATTTGGCCTTTGTATCTGTACCTCTCTCATAGCTGATGGTTGAACATCTTTTAGTGCATTCTGGAAATCTTCATTTGTAATTTTGATCTTATTTAAAACTTCAACAGGAATCTTATTTTGTTCCATGTTAATTTCAGGAAGTACTCTTCGAAGTGAGCGCATGGCTGCTTCTTTACTTAATGCTTCCAAGTCAGCACCAACAAATCCATGGGTAACTTTGGCTATAGATTCTAAATTAACATCTTCAGTTAATGGCATTCCCCTAGTATGAATTTGTAGAATATCATATCTACCTTGTTCATCAGGTATCCCTATTTCAATCTCCCGATCAAATCTTCCAGGTCGTCGTAATGCAGGATCAAGTGCATTTGGCCTGTTTGTAGCACCTATTACAACAAGTTTACCTCTTCCTTCGATCCCATCCATTAAAGTCAATAACTGGGATACTACCCTTTTTTCGACATCTCCTGACACTTCTTCCCTCTTCGGAGCAATTGAGTCTATCTCGTCTATAAATATGATCGATGGAGAATTTCCTTGAGCTTGCTTGAATGTTTCTCGCAGGCGCTCTTCGCTTTCTCCATAGAACTTGCTCATTATCTCCGGTCCGCCTATAGAATAAAAATTTGCATTTGTTTCATTGGCCACTGCCTTTGCAAGCAGGGTCTTTCCAGTTCCCGGCGGTCCATAAAGTAAAACACCCTTTGGTGCTTCAATTCCAATTCTCTCAAAGATCTCTGGATGTCTTAGCGGAAGCTCAATCATCTCTCTTACTTTTTGAACTTCATTTTTCAGACCACCAATGTCCTCGTACGTTATCCTAGGAACGGCACCGCCGCCCTTTATGCCAGCTTTGGGTACTGATCCAATGATAAACTCCGTAAGATTACTGTCAACTAACGATGCTCCATCTGACGATGGTGATATACTAGTAATAACAAAACCAATTTTCTTTCCCATTATATTAAGTGGAATCATATCGCCCTTAGCAACTACACGGCCATCAAGTAATTCAGGAAGATGTTCTTCTAAACCCACAATATTCAATTCTTCAGTAGGCGACAGAATTACTTGATCTGCCTTCTTGACATCAGTAGCTTTCTGAACGTTTACTCTGTCATCAATACCGATACCTATGTTATTACGAGTATAGCCATCAATTCTAATCAATCCACGCCCGTAGTCAGCTGGCTGACTGGACCACAATAAAACAAAAGTTTTCTTTCTCACACTTCTTATTTCAACTACATCTCCTGTAGATAAATCCAACTTCTCCATTACCTTTGGATCAACGAGTGCTACTCCCCTACCTACAAATTTGGGATTAGTCTCAGCTACTCTTAACGTTAGATTATTACCATTATTATCATTATCTTTCATATTCGTGTGTTGTCACCTCGATTCAAAAATAAGATATAGAGACATCATGTGTAATCTTTTACTCCACCCTTATCTCTTTAGCCTTTGATTTAGGAGCTTGTTTTAGCTTCATCTTGAGCTCCAGTATGCCATTTGCATAAGTCGCCTTTGCAGAAGAATCATCTAACTCAATATCAACTGGTATGTCTGCATGGTACTTCTTTTCACCTTTTTCGGCATGTATAGAGACATACTGGTCAGACACGTTTACTTTGATATCTTCCTTGTTTACACCGGGCATCTCTGCTGTGATTTTCAACACATTTTGCTTCTCATCTAATGCGGTATCTACTAACGGTGCCCTTGTGCCACTTTGTTCTACAAGTCCCTTTGCAGATGGTTTCACATTGCCAAATTCTCTTACATGGGGTCTGCCATCAGAACCTATTGTTACTTGGTATCCATAATAATATGGAAAGTTAGTGACTTCTGACGGACTTATTTCCCGGACTGTCCTGAATATTCTCCCTAGCATATCTTCAGCTTCTGCAAGCTCTTTGTCTATATCTTCAAAAATTCCACTAGTGTTTCTAATACTCCAGAACGGATCTCTCCACATTTTTGTATCACCTAACATATTGTAATATATATTACAGTATATATATTTTACTTACATAACAAAACCTTTATTACCTATATAAGGCAATTATAACATGTATGTACGGCAGCCGCGCACTTGAATATCATCAATCGGTCCCTCAAGCTATAAGAGCAATCCTCAACTCTAATAATCTATACTTCCAAGCGCTCGTTTCAGGAATAGCCAATTATACAGCTTTGGCACAAAAAATTAAGCCTGCGGTAGAAGAAATTACAGGCGTTGAAGTTCAGATAGGTACTATAGTAGTTGCAATCAAACGATTTGCAGACACATTAACCAAAGAATGGCAGCAGCATGAAGAAGGAAACAAATCAAATATAGATAATCGAATAGAAGGAGCTAGGATGTCATTAACAGGTAGCATAATTGACATCGATTTTAACGATAAAGAATTCGATGAGATCTTTGATATGCTCGACGAAGTGTTTGAAAATGATAGTGGAAGTTACAACCTGATTCAGACAAATAAACAATTGACATTGTTTACAGAAGATATTGAAGAAATCAGAAATATTGTGTCGACTGCCTCTAAAAGATTTGATGGTAAGATAAAAGAAGGACTTTCAAAGATCACTATCACTCTTCCATCTTCGACTGCTTCTGCTTCCTCTGATAAAGAACCGCAGCATCAAAAACCATACTATAATATGCTATCCTTAGTGTCAGATGTTCTCTATAATAATCAAATCACTCCATATAACGCATTTTTCGCTCCTAATGAAATTGTGCTTATATTGAATGATAACGATGCTGCTAGAGCTTACGAATTGTTGAGAGCAAAGATATCAAGATGATATATTTATATATCTATAATCTATAACATCTTCTATTAAAGAAGAGTAATACTTATTTCCACAAACTATTATTTTGGAACAGGTAAAATTGAATATGCGCATAACGGCAACAGCTATTTAACATATTGTTAAACATATAAAGTATACACAAATACTTAGCGGCATATTGTGAGGATATGGAGACAAGTGATTTATGTTGTAGCAATATAGTTACACCTCTAATCTTAACTATAATAATCTCGACTTTTCTTTCAAATTATACCGCTAGTGCATATAGCAATACTTCAAAACTTCCACCTGAATCATTTGGATCTTTTAAGAATGGAATCATTGATAAAAGCATGATTTCTTCTGCATTAAAATCTCACAGTATTGTCTTAAAGACATACAATACCACTGACATGATATCGTATGTAGGAGAAGTAAATGTAAGCAATTTGCCAAGACCTTTGTTTAAACCCTTCGTAGGAATAAATTCAGAGGAGTCATATCTAACAAGGAATTTCCAAGCTTATAAGTTGGCAAAGAATCAATCAGAAATTGTAAAACCTAGTACAAGGGTTCTTGAAATTAAACCTCATTCTTATACTCCTAGTAGTTTTTCGAAGAATAATTTGAGGACGATGACAAACAAACAATGGCCACTGTCGCATAGAAGCGATTATCTTAATACCACTGCTATGGTTTCAGCAAAGTTTGAAGGCTTATCACAGAACTGTTGTGTCCCTCCAGATATACAGGTTGCGACTGGAATAAAGTATGTGGTAGAAATGGTTAACCTTGATGGAGCGATTTATACAAAAAATGGAACTCTTCTAAAGTCTTTTGGGCTTGAATTTCTCTTTAGTCCTACTATAG
>DATDNG010000344.1:0-3480 GCA_036518375.1 Nitrososphaeraceae archaeon
TGCAAACGTGAAATGAACTCAGTTTATTGCAATATGGGCTTGATAGGTATCACCGCTGCAACTATTATATTCTTATTAATGCATGGCGTAAACATACAAGCACAGCAACAACAAGAGCCAATAACAGAGGCTACAAGACAGAATCCAGAAGTATCAGCTGTTACTGTTGCAAATGAGAATGCAACAAGCGTATCACTGATATCTACAAAGCCATCGCAGATTGCCCAAGCAGTATCTATGATAGAACTGCAATTCCATATGCATGTCGTTTCGAAATCCATCCAGCCGTTTCCTGAAACAGTATACAGAATAGTTATGTCAAAGTGAGTGATTGATAGGATATAGTATTTCAGTAATGCCGAGGATTAATTGAACATTCCATTCTGAGAGTTGTTTATAACAATAACACCTCTGTAACATATTCCTCAATCGATTCTTTAGCCTGCTTACATAGATATAACATATCAGAACTGATTGAGGCTTTTGAAACTTGTAGCTCACGTGCTATTTGTCTTAGGCGCGCAATATTACCTATAAGCACAGACTAGTGTGCGAAATAGTAGTCAATCCAATGCCTGCTTTATAGTTGTAATATTATTTTCCTTACATACATCATTGAATGATTTAGCATGAAGTTAATAACAAACCAAAGGATTATAGTTGGATTTTAATATAATAGATGAAGTCTGAACAAAAGTCTATTATTTCCAATAATCAGCATTATAGTAATCATTACTGTCGTTTTGACATATTATAGTATTAACTTTATTCTAATTCCCAAACCACATCGTGTCAGCGTCGCTGGATTTGATAAGTTTGGAGTAAAGGAAATTTATCCATCAAAAACAGGTGGAGAAGAATGGTTCATGGATATGCAAGATCCAAACAGTGACCCAAGAACACTTAAAGCTCCACACATGAGTCAGAATGGTGATGGATCATGGAAAGTGGCATTCAATGACAATAACAATAACAACCCGCAACAAATAATTCCAATTCAAGATAGAGAAACTTGTTGCCAAAATGAAGTTAGATATGGTATACTGACCTCTTCAGGTTATGATGAGAATAAAATAGTTATAGATCAAAAAGAGTTGGAGAAGAGAGGTTATATGCAATCACCTAACGATTGGAAGAATGTAGAGATGACTGGATATATTAAATTATTAACAACAACAGGATCAAGTTTTGCTATTAATAAAGGTGGATGGACATGGGAGGCGAGAGGTGCAAGACATACTGGAGATACATCTCCTGATGTTTGCTATGGCACTTCATATAATGCACACATACTCTGGAATACTGGTGATGTTAGGTGGGAAAAAGAACAGGGGCATGCTGACATTGTATCTACTGATTACTATCCTTCATCAACATCTCTCAGTATAGGTAAATTCATAGGATTTAAAGCAGTAATGTATAATATACAACTACAGGATGACAAAACTGTTGTAAGATTGGAGATTTGGATAGATCCAAACAGTGACAATAACTGGCAGAAAGTATATCAATTTACTGATTCAGGCGGATGGGGAGATGCAGGTGAACAATGTGGAGGAAATCCTGATCAAATTATAACGTGGGGTGGACCTCTAGCGATATTTAGATGGGATGAGGCAACTGACGTAGACATTAAAGATTTTAGCATAAGAGAGATACAACCTCCTTAAAAGAATTGTTCCGAAACTAGAAGATCTAATAACGCCGTATCTTTAGCTTGTTGTATTATTATCTACAGGAGGATAGTTTTGGGCTAGGCTCTTAGTACTGGAAATGCTGTTAATGCAAGAATAATTGCTCCCTATATTATAGCAGCAGTAATGAATCTTTTAGTCCAAGGACTTGATTCTTGTTGTTGTTTTGTATATGATACTTCTTTTTCATCAGTATTGTTAAAACAAAACGATGATAGTCTATGCGCTAAATCGCCATTTCATTCTCTACACCTGATTCAATGTCCACCGCACGAGCAACTGGCAATATAAAGATCTTTCCGATTTTAGAATTTTCCCTTATGATTTTAATTGCATCATTTTCTCTATTGTCAGAGACAATTACTTCAAGTTTATACTTATCACCAAATTCCGGAGTATACATTTGTGTTCCTTTGAAAGCATGTATTTGTGGTGCAATGCTCTTACCTCTGCCTTTGACTTTTGAAATAGTAACGCCACCAACCTTAATCCCTTTTAAGGCATCGCTGATGGCTTTAATGTCATTTTGAGATATTACTACTTCTATCTTAATCAAATCTGTCAAGATGATACCTATGTTCACAGATTAAAGCATTTTCACTACAGTCTCTTGTTGTGTGTAGAGTTATTTCAGAGCATATAACAATCCCGCTTTACATTCATTTAGGAATTTTCCTACTCGCTACAACGGAGCACACATAGCTCAAATTCTAGATGTTTTGCCCTTTCCAGTATATGTACATCCCTACTGAGGATGACACCCTTGAACGTTGTGGTTCTATAAAGCATCCATTCATTTAAAAAGACATAGATATTTGTAAGTTCAAGACTTTAAGAAGGTTAATGGTTTTAGATATTTTTATACGTTTGATTGTCAATTTATCTAATACATGGGGTGCTTTGCTGTCTTGGTATGACACATAAATCTATAATACCTGCTGATAAAATATCGGATAATAATAACAAGAAGAACTTAAGAGAATTGGCTATACTTTCATCTACGCTAGTAGTATTATTGTTTTTGGCTGCAAGACCATTTGGATTTAGAAATTTTTTGCACGAACTAGGACATAACAATGTGTTTTCATTATTACTTGTAGCATCTGCTGTTGGGATAGTTTTAGTTATAATGCAAAGACTAGGTATAATATTTCCTAATGCTAATAAATAGCTTGAAGGAAACAATGCAAAATAAGATAAAATATATACTCTATTTTTCTCTTGAATTGCACAGATCATGATACTATGATTATATATCATCTTCAAAAGATATTTCTTGACTTTTATCTCATAAAGCCATTGGTATGCAGGTTTCATATAGTCAAATGGTTCTTGATTGGGAAAAGTATCCCGAATGTATAAAGTGTTTGGAAAATGGCAGAGGCTGCTGCTGATGAATGAATTAATGAATAATTTATTTTTTGTATAACCAGAAGTAAAATTCGATGTAGTTATTTCTTCATTATGGCATCTTTGTCTATTGGTACAGCATTTGGAGTCATTATATCTTCTATGCGGACAAAAGATGATCCTTGTTTTAGATCCTATTACATGCCCCTCATTATACAATTGTACTACCTCCTGCCAATTCATCTTTGAATTTGTTTCTACCTTGTTGCAAGCTACAAAGAAGTTTGCTTTAAAACTATATTTGTCTAAAATTGGTTTGGCATACAAATATTGGCTCTCAAATCCATCGCCGAAAGTTAAAATCACTACTTTATCATTATTTAGGCCATTGAATGCGATTCCTAGTTGGTTTTTTTCTTCATATGGCAATAATGAC
>DATDNG010000345.1:0-2402 GCA_036518375.1 Nitrososphaeraceae archaeon
CAACGCCCTTTCGAAAATCTAGGGTCAGTTGGGGAGATCTTGTAATTCCTAAATCAACGGTACAACATTAAAACCGACTAGTGCCATTACTTAATCTGATATCCAAGGCTACAACAACAAGTTCAATTGATAAGTATAATATATGAAATATTTTCAAAATCAAATATTGATGAATAGTGTATTATTTTATGTAGCTGCTGCATCCACGTTTATAGCTGGAATATTACATCTAGCGATTATTCCGATGTTTATTGCCCTCATGCCCATCAATGTTACGATATTCTTTCTAGTCTCTGGCGCAAGTCAACTGCTCTGGGTAATACCTGTTCTCAAGAGATGGAACAACTGGTGGTATTATGTCGGTATCGGTGGAACAATTATCCTAATCGTATTGTTCGTCATTGCAGTACCAGGTAGAGGATTACCGGTAAGCGTATTAGAGCTAACAATAGAAATCGTTCAGATAGTTTTCATAGTATGCAGTATTATAATTGTGAAAGATAGAACAAGAAAATTGAAATAGTAATGTATTCTACTATTGTCTATTAATTTCACATAGTGGAACTTAATTTTGCTTTCCTTGTTTCATCAAGAACTGGCGTGAGAGTAACTGTTAATTACTTCTTCTGATATATATCAAAGATGAGGGTTATTATTATAAATGACCTTAGCTTCAAATCCTAAACGTTCTGCTGGTTCTAAGGAATATCGATGTAGTAAATGTGGAAGAGTATTTGATAGTATGGAAACATTGAATTCTCATAAGAGAATGGATCACAGTCAGGAAGGTTATCAGCCACCTGCAGGAGTAGGTTAATTGTCAACATCATCATAATCATGTTTGTCTTCATCATCATCATCGCCATCATTAGCAGCTTCTGACGTTTGAAGAGGATAATCAAAATGAGAAAAGTCTATTCTATCGTTCAATGATTCAAGAAGATAAGAAGACTACTGGAGTCTTGTTATGTCTATGGCCATTATATGATGAATTTTTAGAGTGCATTTTTCTATTTATTTATTTATGGTTTATGTAGTAAAGTGAGTTGTTCTACAAGAATAATAATTCTGAAGAAACTCGTAGCACTCAGCACATACTTCTTATTAAACCAAGTTATTGCCTTATGTTTGCTGTGTTGTTTATGTTGAAAACGTCTGCTGAACTTTATAGTATCTAAGAGAGCAGTTATATATTTTCATCCTGTCAGTCAGTGTTGTATGAAAACAAAGTCGAGGCTTAAATTTATTTAACAAATTATTCCCGGGATTCAGCAATTGAATTTTGGAATCAATTTGATAATGATAACACCTTCTTGAAAGGGTTGTTCTGGAAAAAATTAGTGACATACGCCATTGTATTTGAAGAAGGATTTGATGATAGGCTAATAAATTTTTGGAGGAAGAACCGATGTCTTGGTAAGTACCTATGCTAAAGATTTAGATGAAATTTCATCATTGAAAAGATAGACCATAATTTTAGCCATATATTTTAGCCGGCTATCAATATCATTCTCTAGCGTCATAACAGCTATTAAAGAAGTCAAACAGGCTTCCTAAATAACAAAATAACAAAAAAAACTTATCTGGGTTGTAGTATCTCCCTTAGTACCACGCCATGTAATTCTGTTTTGCTCTTAATACTACTTCTAATGTCAGACCACTTTTCTACTGGTATGCTGAGATGAGCCAGGCCACATGATGGCATCGCTACTAGATCCGATGAATTTGTAAGCATTTGTATTGTCTCTTCTATTGTTGGATTATGTCCTGTTATTAACACGCTACTATATCTGTCGGAAACCGTCTCTAGTATATCCAAATAGTCTTTTGGTTTAGCTTCATAAAGACAATGATCAAGAACAATATCTGCTTCATATTTGCATCCTTTAGCTACAAGCTCTGCTGTTGTCTTAGCTCTAAGTGCAGTTGAACTTATGATAAAACATGGAACCATATCTTTGTCTTTAATCATCTCACCCATACGTAACGCATCATCCTTTCCAAGACTGTCCAATGACCTGTCATGATCTGATGAGTTAGGATCTTTAGGAACAGCTTTAGCATGGCGTAAAATAAGAAGAGTTTTCATTGCTATAAGCCATTGTTATTATATACCAAGGTTTTAATGTTTTATCTCTTGTATTTGAGCCTCAGATAATAATCTATAATCGCTAGAAAGTTATTTATCCATAATCGCAGACCACTTGACCAAATTAGATTACTGTGAATTCTCTTGTATAATATCAGAATAAGATGCCAAACAGCTGCTGACCCGTCTCTTTCTCTTACTGCTGCCTATTTTGATCCAGATGCAACCTTGAGTTTCAACCATTACTGCTTTATAAGGAACAGGCCACCTTGCTACACATTTTTCGTAAAATAAAGATTGGTTGGTTTTTGCC
>DATDNG010000346.1:0-3021 GCA_036518375.1 Nitrososphaeraceae archaeon
AGAAGAGAGGTTATATGCAATCACCTAACGATTGGAAGAATGTAGAGATGACTGGATATGTTAAATTATTAACAACAACAGGATCAAGTTTTGCTATTAATAAAGGTGGATGGACATGGGAGGCGAGAGGTGCAAGACATACTGGAGACATGTATCCTGACGTTTGTTATGGTATGTCATATAATGCGAATATAAATTGGTGGGATGGTGCTATTAGGTGGGGAAAAGAGCAGTGGCATGCTCATATTGTAACTACTGACTACCATCCTTCACCAGCTATCAGTGTAGGTAAATTCATAGGCTTTAAAGCAATAATATACAATATGCAACAACATGATGGCAAAACTGTTGTAAGATTGGAGAGCTGGGTAGATCCAAACAGTGACAATAACTGGCAGAAAGTATATCCGTTTACTGATTCAGGCGGATGGGGAGATGCAGGTGAACAATGTGGAGGTGCTCCAGATCAAATAATAACATGGGGTGGTCCCTTAGCTGTTTTTAGATGGGATGAGGCAACTGACGTAGACATTAAGGATTTTAGCGTAAGAGAGATACAACCTCCTTAAGAATTACTACAACACCCGTAAGCCAACATTCTCAAAGAATGATTTCAGGAAGTTGATGGGCTTGCCAGAAGCTGCATGGGGAAAAACTAGGACAGGTAGTAGTAACGTCCTTCACCACCATTCAATGCAAAGTACCATTTCAAATTTTATTATTACTTGTGATAATAAAATGCAGAATGCAAAGTCGAAGGCTACAAAGTTAAATGTCCTTGGCATGGCTCTAAATTCTATATTAGGACCGGCAAAGTAGCAAGACCTCCTGCGCAGAGAGGAGCCAATATATGAAGTAAAGGTAGAAGACGATAATAGCATATTAATTAGAAAGCGAGATCACTAAGGTGAAGCAGCAGAATTTGATTATGGTACAGATAGCGTGGGTATTAGTGATTTGATTATTCGTATTCCCATCCATCTGATTTTGAGATATCTCCTATCACTATTTTTAAACCTCGAAACAAACTGCTGCAGTTGAGACCTTTCGTTGAAGAGGTGTTCTACGTCGTATTGAGGCTTTAGCTGGCAAAAATCATCATTCCCTACGACAGTAGATAGATTGTATCAAATCTATCCAGAAATGATTTGTTATTATAATGGGAAATTGTTACCAGAAGTTTTTGGAATACATTGGACAGATCGGTATGGCGTCCTCAGAGGAATTACACGGATTAAGCGAGGCCCAACGACATAAGAGTAGCGATACCGAAGTATCCTACGCAGTACTAAGTGTATTGCCGGATAATGCCCATGACGTACTCGAGAAATTCGCTACTACTATTAACGTCCAATTGAGCTCACAACCAGATGAGCAATTTCCATTTATTCCTTTCAACGGCTTTGATAAGACAAAAGAAGCAACAAAATCCTTTCTGTATGGCTCAAGCGGATGCGGTAAATCGAGGGGGATATATGAGCTAGTTAAGGAAAGGATAACTAATCTTGCAAATATCTTTATTATTAATCCAAGGCATACAACAGGAGTAAACGAATCAGGACGTACAACACTTGGAGAATTATTCACTAGATTCAACGAGGAAGATGCCGTAGTATGGGATAATTTCCCTGAGGATATGCCAAAAACAGATCTCGGCACTGTAACAAAAGTTCTTGAAGAATTAAGCTCTAAGAACGTAAAGACTCTTCTTATAGGCCTTAGGCCAAAATATCTGGAAGTTTATAGGGATATGCCAAATAAAATTCTTGAGCTATATGTACAGGAAATCAATTACGAGAAGGAAAATTTCAAGAGCATTATCAAATTCTACGGAGATAATGTGAGACAATTCAAGCAAATTTATAAAATGTATATAATAAATAATATAGATAAAATATCCAAAATTTTATGGCATAAAGAGCCAACTCCTTTAACTATTCTTGATTACTATAAAGAATTAATATCAAATAATGAAAAGCTACAGGAAAGAAGTGGTTCCAAAGCTGATCATACTGGCAACATCATTGCTGTAGAAGACTTATCTCCGCTAAATGCAATTAGAGAAGCTGAAAGACTCTTACGTCCTCTAGCTTATTATCAACATCAGTTTGCGCATATAATTAGTCTAGAAGATAGACAAATCGACGCAGAATTTCTGTATATACTAAAGTTATGTTATGACTTAGGATTAAGCAGATCTCCCCCAATTATAGAGCAGCTACAAACAGGTATTTTTGGTAGTAGAAGTACATCACCCCAAGAGCAGCCTAGAAAACTAACTGATTTGGTTTTCAGAAGACTAACCTCTTGGGTATACCTATCAGGACAATATTATGCTATGCATGATGTATGTAAAGATTCTATAAAGTTTAACGACTATATTAATATGAAAATTACAAATTACCTAACTGAAAACCTTACGAAGATACTTCCAAACGAAGATAGTTCGATTTATTTGTTCGGGATGTTTTTAGGCAGAAACATCCAGTTCATCGGTAGGGACGCTGTTCGGCCTTTTGTACCTACTAGTATCTATAACTACATGAAAAGCAACAGGTTTTTTGAAACAGGCTTTGGTCGTGGGACTGCTGAAAGTTTCCTTTCACTGGATGATGAACTTCAGAAGATAATTTTGAACAGAGTTGAGTTAGATATAGAATTTGCAAGAGGTCTTGGTGATGGCCTCGGTCGCAGCTTTGCAAGTTTAGATGAATTCAGCCAACAACAGATAATAAAACAAATAACTAGTGGCCTTCCGTTCGCACGGTTTCTAGGCGAGAGTTTGGGTCGAGTATTTCATGACCTTCCGTCTAACCTGAAGGAAGAAATCTTTGCAGAGATTCAACAGAATGTACAATTTGCAGATGGCATAGGTATGGGAATAGGCTATGTATTTCGTGAACTTAGCGAACATCTACAAAAACAGGTTTTTGAAAGAGCTGAAAAGAATAGTGAATTCACAAGAGGGTTAGGATATGGCATGGCGCTCAATTTCTTGTCATTCGATAAAGAGTTTCAAAA
>DATDNG010000347.1:0-4956 GCA_036518375.1 Nitrososphaeraceae archaeon
TTGTAATAACAAGTGTAGATACGACAGCAATAATAACTAGAGAATCTTTCCTAATAGGTCCATGACTTGACACGAACCCTATACATGTTGTGAAGTATTTAAAGGAATGGTGGCCAGAGACATAAGTGCTTTTACTTCCTGCGAAGTGACAGGTGTATCATTTGCAATTTTATTTATAACATCAATAACCATTTTTGGATTTATAGAATCATTTTGAATTCGGTGTATCCATATTATTAATGGCTACAATAGAGATAAAAGAATACTATTTCTGTCTCGATGGAGAGGAAAGCCATTCAAACAAATCCTGTAATACATATTCTGGTATTTGACCACTTGAGGATATCCATTGATTGGAAGGGACAAAATTATGTCCAAGATCTGGATAGACAATAATTTGATGGTCAGGATGATTTGCTTCTGTTAATCTTTGTTGTAATAACAATGCTTGTTGAAGAGGGGTTTGGCTATCATTTTTTCCTTCTAGTATAAGGATACCAATATTTGAAGATACGTTCCCTATCATGCCGATGACGCTAGGCAGGGCAGAAAAAGATTTTCCAAGACTAGGGCAACCGTAGAGGTCTATGCATTTCTCTGACAGCTGTGAGGCATTTGGAGATGTATCATTTTCGTATATTCTTACAAGTGCAGGCTTAAGCACACCTTCAATACTAATCAAGTCATCAGTCGTGTTGTTCTGATCAGTAACGTTAGTCGGGTTAAGAAGAAGTTGAGTTAGGTTCCCACCAACCAACTTCTGAAAGATAGGATCTTTTGATGCTTCCTTCACTGATATCTGTCCAGGATGACCTTTAGCTAATATGCTTTCAGCATAAAGAAGAGGATGTGAAACTTCTTGGAAATATATAATATCAGTCCATTTTTCAGCTACTGGAGCCATTAGGACTATATTTCTGACTTTATCAGGGTTATCGGCGGCAATTCTTGGAGGGAAGTTAGTACCTTCACTATGTCCAATCAAAGTAGCCTTTTTAGTTGCATTTACTTCAGGTTGCTGCAATAGTACCGATAAAGCCTTCTCTGCATCTTGCTTCAGATTGTCAAATGTAAGATTGCCCCATGCGTTACTATCTGATATCGTGAAGTTCGGCCCCACACCCCTCTTGTCATATCTAAGAACGGCAAATCCTCTCTCTGAGAGATACTCAGCTAGATGCCCATAGTATATTGCCTTGTCCAATTTCTTACCTGACGGTGTAACCACTGAACCAGCAGCAGCGCCCGGAAAGATAATTACACCTGGAAAAGGTCCTTTTCCAATAGCAGGAAAAGTTAATTGAGCGTTAGTCTTTAATCCATTACCAAGATCAATAGTTAGATTTCTATTCTTTACAGTCTCTACATAGGGTTGAGCGTACGCTTCAGCAATTGTTGTTTTATGATGTAAAGTGGATTCACTGAGAATTGAAACTGACATAGCAATCAAAAATACTGCAGTGATTGTTATTGATACATATAAGACGTCACGATTCTTCCAGCTGTAACCTGGATTAACGACCATATCTTCTTGAATAATTTGAGCTTCATAATATAGTTATCGCAGCGATTTTCGTATAGTTAAGATGCTATCCAAAATATAAAAAATGGAAGATAGAAGAGTCAAAAGTGTACCTGCCTATCTTCAGAAACATGTGGAACAGTTACAACTTTACCCTCACCTTTGTCCACAAGTACGAATTCTACATCCAAACCAATATCAGGAGGGAGCTAACTCAGGACTTTGTTACCATCTGACTAGTACCTTGCCTACTCTACTTCCATAAGTCTAAATAAGTGGCTATAGACTCCGCCAATCTTCTATGAAACCACGCCATATCGGAATCGCTTAGGCTTGCAAATCGAATACTCAAAGCCACTTCATTCTTAAAAATCTCAACTAAACGAGCCTTTTCTCTGGCTTTATCCCTATCTAAATATTTATCTGTCACCTTAAAAAGATCGTCTAGCTCTGAGTGCCTCTCTTCTGGACTTGACATAAGTATGCATCTAAGTAAGGGTTAGTTAGTCGTATCCCAATCGCAATGGGATATATGGAATTTTCCCGCATACTATTCTAGGCTTACTACGGATTATTGGTTCCCTACCGTTCATTTTATTTAGTTAACGATCTACTATTATTAAAGGTGGGCTTAAATAAATGGACAATATTGACGTGGTCCCGAGGGGTCAGGAGTAATATTGATTCTGTAACGATCCCAATAATTAGACTATTATAAAAAGCTTATTTTCCCAGGATAATTAATTTTCTGGAATTATTATTCCAAGTCAAATTACTGTGTTCCTCTAATCAGCTAGTTCTTCGTGTCACTCAATTGATAATTCACCTATTTTGGCGTGTGGTCGATAGAAATGTATTCATTATCTTGCCGATCTCTTCTGGATATTGAGTCATTACTGCATGACCTGCATCTTTGATCTGTACAAGCCAGGCTCCTGGAATTTTACCTGCAATGACTAAAGAATTTCCATGTGGCACGAGGTAATTATCATCCGTTCCCGTTATAACCAACGTGGGTTTAGCTATTTTCGCGAGCTCGTCACAAGCACCACTCCAGTTCTTAGCCACCCAATTAAATGCTACGTTCTTCTGATTATTCATTGTTTCTGGGGTCAAGCCAGGCTTCGATTGTAGTAATGTCATGTTTTCTGGAATGTCAAGAGATTCAGGATGCAATTTGATCCATCCTGATCCTAATGAGGCAGCTACAAGCTGTTTCATTTCATCTGCAGTGGTTGGAATATTATTAACAGATTTATTTAAAACTTCATTTTGCATCCTCATAAACTCAGGTGGTGGAAGTATACCATCTTTTCCACCACAGGTTGAAGCAACGAGTATAAGGTTGTTAACCTTTTCTGGATAGCTAGTCGTAAATGCCTGAGCTATATACGAACCTAGAGAATATCCCACAACATCTGCCTTTGGTATTTTCAACGCATCAAGCAAACCAGCTGCATCGTTTGCAAGTTGCTGCATAGTATATGGTTTGGTACCGGTTATCGTATTTGCAATTCCACGACTATCAAACGTTATCACTGTGTGATTTGAAGAAAGCCCCGTTAGAAAAGAAGGATCCCAGGCATCCATACTATCAGAAGCGCCATTGAAAAGTATTATGGGATCACCTTTGCCAAACATCTTGTACGCAACATCAATATCACCTACATGGACTTTTTTTAACGGGATATTTTGTATGTCTAGTGAATTCGTAGTATTAGAATTCGTTTGGTTTGAATCTGGTTGACCATATACTACTTTAGTCATGTCAAAATAACCATAGTTACTTATTGATGAGATTGAGATAACAAGAGCGGATACTACGACAATAATGACTAGATGATCTTTTATAGCAAGTCTGTGACTTGACACGACCCTGTAAACGCTGCGAAGTATTTAAGTGATTCTGACCTTTGAGTCGATATTCGAAAGGTCATTCCCCCTATTAGGCGGTATGTAATACACTAGTGTATGTAATCCACCCGCATTCCTAATGTAGGCAAAGATGTTTTGCTCCTATGCAACGTTGTTATATTCAGCATACCAGTTGCAAAGGTAGCCAGGTTGTCGTTTGCTGGTTTTGTTTAGCAGGTAAGAGAGCTCAAAAACAAGTACAAGATATTTTCTATCCTTATAGAATCATGTCGAACTTTGACTCTAGTCATGTCGAACTTTCATTCAATGAATAATTCAATTGTTTGGGCTAGTAGTCGATAGAAATGTATTCATTATCTTACCGACTTCAGCCGGATATTGATCAACTATAGCATGACCAGCATTTTTGATCTGTACAAGCCAAGCTCCTGGAATCTTTTCTGCAATCTTTAAAGAGTTAACGTGCGGCTGGTAGAAATTATCCTCAGCTCCAGTTATGACCAACGTGGGCTTGTCTACTTTCGCAAGCTCGTCACAAGTACCACTCCACTTTGGACTATCCTCCCAATGCTTGCCTACGATAATCTGATTATTCGCTACCTCAGGGGGAAGCCCAGGCTTCAGTTGTTGCAAGGATGTTATATTTTCTGGAATTTGACTTGATTCAGGATGCATTCTTACCCATGATTGTCCTAATGAAGCAACATTAAGCGCTTGCAACTCCTCGTGAGGAATAGGAATATGATTTAGACTTTTGTTTAGAATATCTGATTGCAATTTTATAAATTCAGGGGGTTTAGGTGTATGATCTTTTCCGCCACATGATGAACCAATAAGTACAAGACTGTTAACCTTATCTGGATGCATCATCGTAACTTGTTGGGCTATATATGATCCAAGAGAATATCCCATAACACCAGCATTCGGTATTTTCAGAACATCCATCAGACCAGTTGTATCGTTTGCTAGTTGGGACGGAGTGTATGGTTTGGAACCAATTGTTGTATTTCCAATTCCACGAGGATCAGACATGATTACTGTGTGATTTGAAGCAAGAGTATTCAACAAGGTTGGGTCCCAGCGACTCAAACCATCAGAAGCACCTGGAATAAGCAAAATAGGGTCACCTTTTCCAAACATCTTGTACGCAACATCAATATCACCTACATGGACTTTTTTTAATGGGATATTTTGTATATCCAGTGAATTCGCATTTAATCCCTCTGTCTTTATTGTAGTTTGATTCGTTAGATTCTGTTGAGCCTGACCTTGTAGTGGAGCTATGACAAACAACACTAATGTCATGGCTGCCAGTGAAACCGACAACAAAACAACAACAACTGCAAGTAAACTAGTCAATAACTCTAATTCTCTTGCTTCTTTAAAAATAAATCGTTGACATATTTTAGATAGTGGTAAATAGACACACGACAAGATTAGAGGAAGGAGTCCATCTTCCAAACCAAAAAATCCTAGAACTTTCTGCAGGAGCATATAATGACCGCTGTGGGTATGGGCCCCGTCTGCCATTATTGGTGATATCTCCATATGCAAAAGGT
>DATDNG010000348.1:0-2676 GCA_036518375.1 Nitrososphaeraceae archaeon
CTGCAGAACAAACTATTGTTAACAACAAGGACAATCTCTCTTAGGTAATCACGTAGTATGTGGTTAGTCTAATTTTCCTTCTATCAATGGTCTTGTTGGAACTTGGTCTTTTCTGACTCTGAGTTTATTGAATATGTATGCAGGCTGTGAAGACTCCCATATCTCCCACATGAGGAACGTGGAGCCGAGCCATAGCATATATGGCCTGACCTTAGGAGTATATTGGTCCCTATCTTAGATAGAGGGTGAGAAGAATGGAAATATATTATTATGAAATCATATGTCAGATTGTTCTAAATGGTAACAAATACCATGACAGACATTCCAAAATTAAGAAAAGTCTATTGTCTGATAACATGATCGAGTGTAATTATAGTAGTGAGATATCTTATCTTGATTCTAACAAAAATCAAACTACTGTTACTGTGCTGGACAACTAACAATTGAGAGCCATACATAACAACATCCTGTATAAAGATAGTTTGTCTAATATCATGGTTGTTGATGACGACGATGACATTTTACTCACAATGAAAATTGGTTTAGAGCAAGAAGGCTTTAAAGTTGATATCTTTAAAACCGGAAAATCAGCTTTAGAGGCTTTTGAGCATCATCCTCCTGATTATTACGACCTTGTATTAACAGATATTTATATGCCTAACATCAACGGTTTTGCACTTTATCTTTGTTTGAAAGAAAAAAATCCATCATTAAAAATTGTATTTATGACAGCTTTTGATATACCAATAGAGGAATTCAGAGCTGTTGTTCCATCAGTTGATCTAAACGATATAATTAAAAAACCACTTAGCATCAGTGATTTGGTAACACGGATAAGGTATATTTTGATTAGCTAAACTTGCTAGGTAGATTTACAAGGTGTAAACGTGAGTAACGCGGATGGATATAAATTAACTATGGAGACCGTGGGGAGTCATTTACGAATCAACCATATGGCATCATCAACGAAGACAATCCTCCTTGTAGACGATGAACCAGATATTACCTCTTCTTTAAAGATAGGCTTGGAAGATTATGGGTTTGTAGTTGATGCCTTCGATGATTCAGAATTAGCTCTATCAAATTTCAAGGCAGATATGTATGATCTTGCACTCTTGGATGTTAAGATGCCAAAAATTAATGGGTTTGAGCTATACGAAAACATAAGAAAGATAGACAGTAAAGTTAAAGCATGTTTTATTACAGCATATGAAGTTTATTATCAGTCATTAAAAGAAATATTTCCTGACATGGATATTGATTGTTATGTTAAACCAATCAATATAGATGATTTAGTAAAACATGTAAAGGCACATCTTGATATGTAGTTTGATCGATATATACAATATTCTTATGGATGACGCTTATTTTTAACTAAGTTATTGTAAGCCATCATAAACATTGTATCATCGTTATCCGTTGTTGTTGGTATTTTTTCCTTTTATATTTTGATAAAGTTGGTAAGCGGCGTTCATGGAGTTTCTTAAAATGCCGGGAATGGAACTAGCATATAATAAATTATAAACGAAGGTTTAAAAAATAGGCAGCAAGCGTAGGCTTGTGTATTAGATACACATGGTATTAACACATTTGATTTGTTCTTCTTAAGGAGGATGAATCAAGAGAACATGCACCAATCGAGACAAGAACAAAGAGGAAAAATGATTGGCTGCAGCTGCTACACAAGAAAAGGAAGAAGAGGTTAAGAGAAAATGAAGGTTAAAAAAGACTAACAATAAAGTCTCTATGCTCTTATTATTCCTTCATTTCGTTTGCAACTCAATGCAAAGCTGAGGGAATAGCGGTTTTGTATTTAGTTCGGATGAGGGGGAAGAAGGTACTGCTAAGAAAAGTATTAAGCGCAATATGATGGTGTAACACATATACAGTTGTCAAAATAGGTGATAGTGAATAATATTTATGAATCTATTACAACACTTACATGTCTTATGAGATCACCATTTTCAATAGGTATTTTGATAAACTTGTCTTCATATCCTCCTTCTCCCTCTACTCTAAATTGATTAGCAAGTTTTCCTGGAACTTCACCAGCTATTAGGAAACAAACCCTTACGTTTTGATCGGTCTTTTTGATTTCTTCAGCTAAATCAAAACCATTTATTTGAGGCATTATAACATCGACAATAAGCAAATCATAACAACCACTTTTGAAATTTTTTAATGCTAAAGCAGGATTATTAAAACATTCAACCCTGAAATTATAACTACCACCAGCATCATCTTCGACCTCCTCTAAAGCAGTCTTTAATGCTAAATTAACATCATCCTCAGGACTTATTATTAAGATTCTTTTTTTTATTGCTTTGTCTATCTGTGTCTGGTTGTTATATTGCTGCAGTTGTTGTCGCCTTTGGTCATGATTGCTGCTGAGCACAATCAGTAGTGGAGATGGCTAGTTATTTACTCTAGTAGACTAAATCTCTTATTTCTATGATTTGCTGCTTATAATTAATGTGTGCTTTTTCTGCTGGCAAGAATGATTTTGACTCCGCACGATTTATTTGACAAGAAGCGAACAATACTTACTAGCATTCAAGGTGGCTTTAGACATCTATGCAAATGCCGAGTGTGGCTGCCCCAACATTCCTATGGTTTAAAAATTCAAAATCTGATAAGGATAATTTTGAGGATGCCATAATAGACAACAGTGACTTA
>DATDNG010000349.1:0-9835 GCA_036518375.1 Nitrososphaeraceae archaeon
AACATTGCACATAAATAATCTAAACGAGATCAAGAATATTCTCAACAATGGATTTACGATTTATTGAGAAAGCCATTAACATTAAAAATAAGGATTAAGACATTATTAGTAGACTTTGACATCCGACGAGAACGAAAAACCAAAAACAACAAACAACAAAATTGCTTTTGTAACACTTAGAATGCCTGATGGAAAAGAACATGAAATACCGTTGCCGGCCAAGACTTTTAAATCTGGTAGAGAAGGCTACTATGCCCAAGTGCCGTCATTCGTTTATGAAAATGAGGTATATGGTGGTCAAATACAGATATGGAAAAAGGGTGATGGGAATAAAAATCAAGGCTAACAAGTAACTGACGCATAGATAATCTGGATTAATTTTGAAAGAAGCTGCTCGTATTTCTTGAAAATACTCAGTTGTAGATCATCCTCAATACTCTTATGTTAATGTTATTCTTGACCTGTGATATCAAGCAGAATATACACTTCTTTACACATTAAGCTTCATCTGCTTGGCGAACCAATCTCGCAATAAAATGCTCCCAATATGATTGGGAGCGTCTCCTTTCAACAAAGGGAGGCCGCGACTATCAACTTAACCGAGGATTGGCAGCATCTTTTTTACGTCTGGCAATATAAAATACTAACGCATGATGATTATAACATGAGATATTGCCTCACTCAAAATTACTATATAATAGTTATATCAATCAATTATTTCTGTATTGATTTATTTATAATGTGTTATATTTAGAAAATTTTAATTTTATAATTGTATTTGTCCTACGAACTAATTTAAAATAAAAACTTAAGAACTTATTAGGGGCCTAACACAAACTAGCATAAGAGTAGAAAATTATTAGTTGTACTTTAGAGAGCAGAAATTTTCTTATTTGTGTTATTTACTATCTTGGCAACGTGATCGATAATCTTCGATGATGCAGAAAGATGATTATTAGCGTTAAATATAGTCGTCAATTCCATTGATGACAGGATTTTGGATATACTGGGATCCTCCTTTATAGCATGATAGAAATGATCTTTTTTCTCCTGTGAAGTAAACGCAATTCTTTGGATGTTCCTATATGCTTCAAATCTAGGGATTCCTTTTTTAACTAATGCTTCAAGGATAAATTCTGCATAGATTTGGCCCATAGTCATATCTAAGTTAGAAGCGATTCTTTCTTTATTTACCTTGAGTTCAGAAATGACGCTAGTCATTGTATTTAGCATGTCGTCTAGGAGAATTACGGACATGGGAATAGTAAAGCGTTCATTTGCCGAATTCGATAGATCCCTCTCATGCCACAAAGCGACGTTTTCCATTGCAACATTAACAATGGATCGTAGAATCTTTGCAAGCGAAGAAACTCTCTCACTTTTAATTGGATTGCGCTTAACTGGAACTGCACTACTTCCCATCTGACCCTTTCTGAATGGTTCGGCAACCTCGCCCAATTCTGTTCTCTGCAGATTCCTGATCTCAATAGCGATTTTGTCAAGTGTAGAACCTACAAGTGCAATCAAAAATTGCATCTCTGCAAGTCGTTCACGAGGAATAACCTGTGTGGCAGCATCAACAGCATAAAGTCCCAAAGCCTTTGCTACGGCTTGCTGAACTTCTAATGCTCTTTCTCCCATTAAAGAGCCTGTGCCAACAACTCCTAGGGTCTTACAAAGTAAAAAACGTTTTTTGCCTTCTTCGATTCTTTCAATATGCTTTGCCATTTCATCAGCCCATATGGCAAATTTTAATCCAAACGATATGATGCTTGAATGCTGTCCATGTGTTCTTCCAACTGCTGGCTGATTTCTAAATTCTATTGCCCTGCCAATCAGAATATCAGCAAGTTTGGAAATTTTAGGCTCAATAATATTAAACGCATCCTTCATTTGCATTGAGGTGCTGGTATCTATGACGTCATTACTGGTAAGACCATAGTGGACCCAAGGCTTTGCTTTATCTGAACACTGTTCACTTAAACCCTCAACTAAAGCTGCCATATCGTGTTCACTTATTGCTTCTAATTCCTTGACCCTCTGGAGCGTAACTCTGCCGGATTTTGCTTGTTTTAGAATTTCTTTGGAAGCATCAACTGGAATCATCTTGATTTGGGCTTGCGATTCTGCTACTGCAGCCTCAAAGTCCAATTGATATTGTAACCGTTCCTTTTCTTCGAATATTTGCTTGATTTCAGTGCTTCCATATCGTCCCGAATCAATTGGTAGAATAGGCATATCTGATATCTATCTCACTCACATATACAACAGTAAACAGTAGAAAAATAAGCCTTGTCAATATTAATGCTTTTGGCTCCATAAACATTCTTAAATGTTAAAACTCAAGTATTATGGATTCATTGAAATCCTGTGTATTTTACAATTATAGTGGATAACCTGCTGTAAACTTGTGAAGATATAATAAGCTGCTGACTTCAAATATTGTCTATCTTACAATCTGTCTTTATGGGAATATTCAACATATTTTCACTAAGGTGGCTGAAGCTGCAAACAACTTCTTGACAAGAAACTGCAAACAAAAGTCAGATATTAAGTAGAAGAATTACCATAGACAAGATTCTAAAATCTCTATCATGCAATGCTTATAATAACTCCTAGATAAATCCATTTGATGACATGAGATGAGTGAATTATTAACTAAAAGTGGTAACCATAAGGTTAGGAAAGTTAATGACTTTGAATTTCGTATAGAAAAGGATCCCTCTAAGGGAATGAGGGTGCCCGTTACAATTTATGCTACTGATAACCTTGTTTCAAAGATGGTTGCCGATAGAACAGTTGATCAGGCAGCCAATGTCTCAACACTTCCTGGAGTAAGAAAACATGTTGTCGTTCTTCCAGATGGCCACGAAGGATATGGATTCCCTGTAGGTGGAGTAGCTGCACTTGACCTTGAAGAGGGTGTTATCAGCCCGGGTGGAGTTGGATATGATATTAATTGTGGCGTAAGATTGCTTAGAACAGGCTTAACCGAAGCAGACATTAGGCCAAAAATAAAAGACGTTATAAATGAATTATTTAGATCTATTCCTTTGGGAGTTGGTAGGGAAGGGTCCATTAAACTAAGCAAATCAGAGCTTGACGAATTGCTTGTAGAAGGTGTAAGTTGGGCTATTGAGCACAGCTATGGATGGAAAGAAGACGCAGAAGTTTGTGAGGAAGGAGGCAGAATGGTTGGAGCCGAACCTGCAAGTGTTTCAGAGATAGCAAGGAAGCGTGGGTCTCTCCAACTAGGTAGTTTGGGTTCTGGAAATCATTTTCTTGAGGTACAGAAAGTTAATAAAATCTTTGATGAAAGTGCTGCAAAAGCCATGGGCATAGACCAAGAAGGACAGCTGACGGTTTTAATCCATTGTGGTTCAAGAGGATTTGGGCATCAGGTATGCAGCGATTATTTGCGAATTTCAGAAATTGCTTTACGGAAGTATGGTATGAAAATTGCAGATAGAGAGCTAGCATGCGTGCCAAATAATTCATCAGAAGGTGAAGATTACCGTGAGGCAATGTATTGTGCTTTAAACTTTGCATGGTGTAACAGACAGTTGATAACACATTGGACGAGGAAGACGTTTCAAAAAGTATTTGGGATGCCGGAACAACAATTAGATATGAAACTTGTGTATGATGTATCCCATAATATTGCCAAAGTAGAGCGCCACAAAGTCGAAGATGGGCAAATGCGTGATCTGGTTATTCATAGAAAAGGAGCTACTAGGGCTTTTCCTGCAGGTATGGATCAAATACCGTATAAATATCGAAATGTCGGCCAACCTGTAATTATACCAGGATCTATGGGAACCGCAAGTTGGATCTTATTGGGCAATGAGAAAGCTTTTGATTTGAGTTTTGGATCCACTGCTCATGGTGCAGGCAGAACAATGTCAAGATCAGCTGCAAAACGGAGCTATTCTGTAGAAGATGTCAAAAATGGCTTAGAATCAAAAGGCATCTATGTCAAGGCGTTAACAAAGGAAGGTGTGGTAGAGGAAACACCTTATGCCTACAAAGATGTAGATGCAGTTGCTAATGTATCTCATTCACTTGGAATAGCAACCAAAGTGGTAAGACTAGTTCCGATCGGGGTGATAAAGGGCTAATGTCAAAGGAAGAAGAAGTGCAAGATCCAGATATTGCAATTATCAAAGCTCGAAAATTGAAGGCACTCAAGGAACAAGCAGCTGCACTTGAAAGGGCAAGGATAAAAAGCCAAGAAGAGCAACAATCAACTACACGTCCAAAAAAGACTGATAGAGAAATTATATCTGACTACTTGTACAATAGGGGCGAAGAGGTTCTAAACCTTGCAGAAGCTCAGTTCCCGATCCAGACAAAATCACTAATCAGTGGAATCGTAGAATTAATTAAAATGGGAGAAGTTAAACAAAGAATATCAGGTGGCGAGTTATTGGCATTATTCCGATCTGTTGGACTAAATGTTCGGATTAATACGAGTATCAAAATAGAAGATCATGGTAAGTTGGTTTCATTCTCCGACAAATTGAAGCAAGGTAATGAAGAAAAAACGGATGGCTAATAATAGTAATAATGATGGCAGTTATATAGGCACCTTCATATTGGATTTTCAGACTACTAATTTTGAATCAGATTCTAAAATCGCAAGAGACATGCTCTGTGAATATCAAAAAATATGTAATCTTTATGATGATCGTAATACTTTTGCATTAGATGACCCAGTTTCGAGTGCAGGATGGTCATTTGCGAAGTTGTTTCTTTCTGGGGAATTTATTGAAAAAATATATGAGGTAAAGTCTAATGAAATCGATCGTACACGAGGCAAAAAGTTTGAAGATAAGTTTGTCTCATGGCTTAACATGAGATTAAAAAGTAGTAAATGCGGAGCACAAGTAAAAATTGCTATGGAAATGAAATAAAAGAGACGCTGGCATCTGTTGTGTTGATAGCCAAAAACCTTGTAATCTGTATGTGTTGCAACTTGATATGCAATGCTGTTATGTATGTTATGTATTTTAAAAAAAAGAAGAATATTATACACATATTATACTATACCATCACTAAGCATGATTCGTTGGTTATGACACTTTTTGTCTATATATTACCCAGTACCATCCATCACGAGCGATGAAAATACCTCACTTTTATCGCATACAAGTGCTTTGATTATATTGGACGATAAAATCCTTGGCTGACTAAAATATATATGGATAACAAACTGGAAAACTAGAAAAGATTAATTATGTCAAAATTCTTTCAAGAGCTGTTACAAACACATGACTGACTGGGATTTGCTCACACCTGGAATAGGTCTTACTTCAATTGGAATTGTTGGTGTCGGACTTTCACTTGCTGGCATAGCAAAGACATTTTTGGAAGGAATGCATGCGGTTTCACTTTTAACTATGTTTATTGGCATGATTTTCCTCGCATCTGGTTTGTTTAAAGATGGTTTTCCATCAACTGGACGAGCAAAGTCGGCTACTTTCATTACACTTGGTTTTCTTGTAACCTTTGGCGTTGCTGCCGCTGTTACTGTAAGTGCGCAAATTCCAAGTATTTTCGCATACATAGGATTAATGATGATCATTTCAATTCCAGCTGCAGTTTTAACCGTTGCATCATATAGAAGAACGCCATACATCAAAGCACTTGCAGCTATTTTTATTGGAGGTGCCATAGTGGGCGGTGCTAGTTTTTATGTATTTGGACTGGTTACCCCAAAACCCCCTGCTTCTCCACAAACAGGTGGAGGAGGAGGAGCCAACGCCACTACTGGGCAAGCAGCAGCTCCTCCTCCGAATCTCTCCCAAATCATCAAGGTGACCATCTTGCCTGGTGCATCTGCTAAAGGTAATCCTAATTTTGACCCCAAGGACCTTAGCGTTCCAAAACAGGCAGGCATACGATGGACAAATAATGATAACGTTCCTCACACTGTGACAAGCTACAAAGACAGCGGCAAGTCCTTTGACTCTTCCCTAATCATGCCAAAAAAAACATTTACGCTTGATACGAGTAAATTGACTCAAAAAGAGTACGATTACTTTTGCACCATCCATCCGTTTATGCGAGCTAAATTCACGATAGGTGTTACTGCTTCTGCTGGAAAAAACTCCGCAACTAGTAGCGGTGCTGCTGCTTCTAGTGCAGCTGGTAATGGTACTGCTGCAACTCAAAGCGCAAAGCCTGCTGCTGCTGTACCAGCAGGTGCCACTTCAATAACTATCTTGGCAGGCGCTTCTACTCAGGGAAATCCCAATTATGATCCAGCAGCTGGTAAGGTGCCTCTTGGTAACAAAGTAGTATGGCAGAATAAAGACAACACTATTCATACAGCCACATCTGGTACTGGTCCTTCCGATGGAAATTCAGGCAAGATATTTGACACAAAATTGATCACTGCAGGATCAATCTCCACTCCACAAGAACTTAAAGGTGTGAAGGTAGGAGATGTAGTGCAATATTATTGCCAAATCCATCCTTACATGACTGCAAAGTTTACAGTAATGAAGTAGCACTTCTATGGCATGTATGTTTTAAATAAAGCCTGCTGCTGATAGTGTGGGTTCTTGATTCTGTTATAATGTCTTGTTGCTTATTCACTTGTAGAATAGCATTATGAAAGATAAGCAACTTTTGTCCATATATTGGCCATTACACGAAAAACCTAAGAGGAATTTGCTCACAGTTGATCCATCAAATTTTCACTGCTACCTTGCTGCCTCAGATGGTTCGCTTTTGCTACCTGCAAAACATTACATACTCGATAGCAAAGGCATAATAAAATAGCACATCTCTTTAGAATTGTAACTTGTGGAAATGGATGACTAGGCGATTAAACATGTTGTTGGCAAGATGAATGATTAATTGACATTATAAAAATCCTTTTAAATTTGCTATCTAGCAAGAAAAAGTAAAGTTTAAAAGTCAATCATCATTTTTCCAGCTTATTATTTTTTCTGGATATATCATTATGCACAAATCTCCTATGCCTAATTTTTTGTACTGACAGTATTTTTTATATAAAAGTTTATGAGCTTTTTCTAACAATTGACTATGTTGTGATTTTTTACCAATTAGTCTTGCACTTCCATGAATCATAATAAAAAGCAGCTTGCTCCAATCTTCGTTGTACTCGTCTATGAGCAGAGTAACATTGGGATTTCGTTGTATGTTTTTAACCCTTTTTAGTCTTTCAGGTTTATCCTTTTTAGTCTTCTTATCTAACGGCAAATAGAAATATTCGCCGTCAAACACAAAAACAACTGGCACCAAATATGGCTTGTTTTCAGAATCAACTGTAGCAAGCCTAGCCACTCTTGCTTTATCGATCAGTAATTTAGTATACCTGCTATTAATCACTAATCTTCACCAATACATATGAATTAAATTCTGGGTCATTATTTGATTAGCTCCCAGTTTAAGGTTAAATATTGCTACCAAATTGTTATGTTTAACTATATCGTTGAAGGCATTAATTTCTACTATTACCTTGTCCACAAGAGAGAGAAGAAACATGGTAAATGATTACTGTTTTTCTATAATGTTACAACATTTCGATTGGTATACCTCTTGTTCTTGCAATTCCTGGCATCATTTCCTTTTCTTCTTTTTGAGATTGCCATAAACAGTCATATCAAATTAAAAAACCTAAATTCTTTGTGCAATATCAAGTATAATGTTTGCACTTTTCCTTCTTGTAATAATCGAGTATCTGACCATGGATAAGGTGCCATGTTTTTACTGCACGTAGCGAATAAGTCTTGGCTTATCACATTTCCAATCCAAATCATCCTTCACGCATGGCCTCAGCTATATCGCTAGCGATAGATATATAACTTGTATCGTCTAAGTACAACTCGTGCAAAGGCTATTAAAAGAAAAGGATGCATTTTCCTTTGACTGGAAGAAATCTCTTTTTGCTCTTGTCATATCGATAATAGCTGATACACTGGGTTTTATAGGAGAACCTATTCTAAGCTTTCCGCTCATTGGCGACATACCAAATGCTTTTGTAACCGGTTTGTTATTCGTAATAACAAGAAACAAAAGATCGGCCGCAATTAACTTAATTAAATTCATACCTGTAATAGGCGATTTTATTCCAACATATACAATAACTACACTAATGTGGATTCACAAGGAAGCAAGAAAGGGTAAAAATTACTGAATATATATAATACGATTCAATATTTTATTTTTGAATGGATGGTTGGTAAGTAACATGGCATCCAAGGATTGCGTAAACTTGCAGGGAGAACTAATTTTAAGCCAGTTTTTTCAAAAAGGATAACAAGGAAAAATGTATATATACAGAATTAAGAGTTATGAATATTTTGTTTAATTTTAGCTTTCATTTCTGAAGTGATCTCTTCTTGTTTTATAGCATGTATTTCCCATATGTGTTGTTTAGCACTTTTTACAATGTCTTCTTCGGACTTCCCTTCTATTATATAGCCGCAGTTTAATCCAATATCCTGGCAGGCTAATTTTTTCATTTTCTTATAATAGATATGGTTTAATAATATAAAATGATTATTTTCTCTATCAATACCTTAGAAGATGGTTTTTATATTCTGAAAGATTCAGGTCAGACATCTTTGAATATGACATTAATCCTGCCGTTATGGCTCGGAACACCATTTAGTGTAAAATTTAATTGTAGAGCACAGCAAAGATGTGGAAGCTTTGATGAACTTTTAATTGCATAGAAACTATGGAACAAGCACATTAGGAAAAGTTTTATAATTATTAGAAAATCTTGACCTATTCAACTTGGATTCAGTTTTTTAAAATATTATAAAATAATATAATAATCTATATACATGGTTGGTATATTATGTTGATATCAATTCTTGCTATGTGGGGATGCATACCTGAACTTGGTAAAGATTGTGTTGATATGACAAATTCTTCAAGTACATATTTAGGCATAGTGGTGGGCGCCGTGATTGGAGCTATACTAACTTGGTGGGTATATAATCGTCAGAATAAAACATCTCTCAAACAAGATCACGTTTTACAACGAGTCAACGAACTTGAACAAAAGAATAGACAGATTTTAATGCACCTGGAGATATTTGCGAAACACCATGATGAACTTTTGAATAAAATAGTTCTTCTAAATGAGAGTATGCTTGAATTGGATAAAAAGATGTCATTGATGACTGAAAAATATAAATGAAGGTCTTGGAACCGTATGATTTGAAATTTGCATTATATCTTCTTGTTCTTCCTACATGATTTATGTATATACATATAACTCCAAGGTTTTTATGCCTTGAATTGGTATAGATCTATTGGAGTATCACTTTCATAGGATTTTTTGCCTGAATTATTATTTTTATACCATCTGTGTTTAATTGAACGGCAGCTGAGACGTTAAGAAATATACTTATATTTCAATTATTAGTGGAAAATTCACTGCATCTTTATCTTAACGTGCCAATAGCAGCAGTAACAGCAATATCACTATCACCAGCTCAACACAACAGCTGCAATAATGCAGATGAGGAAACAACTACAAAACTTATCCAGGTCTTGGACATCAATTGCCATCTGCAATAAGTTATTTGCTAGGTCTACTATTTTTTTGCAGAAACCTAGACCTACTCAAGAATATGTCTTAGCAGACCTTTGTGGATGGCTTGAAATCTCATTCCGAACCATTGTTTTGTTTATGTTCAAAAAAGGAGTCATATATGGCGTTTGGGTGATGGTATATATGTGCAGTATAACATAGGTAAGTTGTTGATCTTTTTGACACAGAATAGCTTTCCTATGAAAGAATGGCATCTTGAACATATAGAAAAAATAATCGTAAAGTTTGTAACTGGAC
>DATDNG010000350.1:0-7100 GCA_036518375.1 Nitrososphaeraceae archaeon
ATACCAGGTAAAGTTAATCCGCCATTTATATTCCGAAATTCATTGGACCAGAACAATATTGCAAATACAGAACCCATAGCAGATCCAATGACTTGAAAAATAACGTAACCTATGAAGTCTTTGTTTCGCATCCTTTTTAGAACCCAAAATGAAAAAGATACTGCAGGATTAATATGGCCTCCACTAAGTCTACCTATAGGGCTTATTGCTACTAGTGAACCCGTACCAGCAAACATAAGTCCAGTTAGGAAATGTCTCGCAGGTTGATCAGTTATTAATTGTTTTAGGAAAGAGCTGCTACCAAAATTTAAAATTATAGAGGATGCTCCGAAAAAGAGGAGTATTGCTGTACCTAACATTTCGGCCAGACATTCATTCCAATGTAAATTCATATACTTTATCAGGATATTAGCACTTGTCATTATACTAATCAGACAATATTTTTTGTATTAAATATTAGAGCAATCCATAATCTATACCTAGTATCCAACATTCCTTAGAGCAAGTACTGTTGTAAACCTCACTATGTTAAGGTATATCTTAAGAAATAGAGGATGAAAGGTGTAATATTATAGTAGGGTGACAGTTTGCTAACCGATCACCGTTAGTAGAGATATAATAGATGCTTAAAGATATGCGAATAACATTATTTCTTGATATTCTAGCCGCTTTTATTTCCTATCATCACATCGCTCAGTGCAAAATATGGTTCGTACTTACTGGCACAAGCATTTCCGGAAGGATCACCTACTCATCCAGCATATGGAGCAGGACATGCTACTGTAGCCGGTGCATGTGTGACCATTCTAAAGGCATGGTTTGATGAAGATGACCTAATTAAAAATCCTAAAAAACCAACAGATGATGGTACCATGTTAGTTGATGCAGGTGGACCTCAGCTGACAGTGGGAGGAGAGCTAAATAAAGTTGAGGCTAATATTGCAATAGGTAGAAACTGGGGGGAGTGCACTATCGCAGTGATTATACAGAATCCGTACTGTTAGGGGAAAAAATAGCAATTGGCATTTTACAAGAACAAGCGCTTTGCTATAATGAAAAGTTTGGATGCACACTTACTAAATTCGACGGAAAGATGATCAAATTCGACGGATCAAAAATAATGGAAATTTGATATGTAACCTAGGAAAGAAACAGGATAATAATATATCCTACTCGTTTCGTCTGTTTATTATTCCTTCTTGTAACGTGCCAACTTTTGATGCTGCAAAAAGAGTCATAGAGGTTTGGAATTCGCAGTATACCTCACATATAGTACAATCTGATGTCAGGATAAGACTTAAAGACTTGGTAGTAATTTCTAGATAACGACTACGTAAACTGGAATGCATATGGCAATAATTATTGGCGAGACTATTTGGTTAATAACCAAGGATTAATACGCTATAACCATATTGGGGAAGGTGGTTATGAACAAACTGAGCAAATGATAAGATCATTATTAGCTGAGGGAGTAATATCATAGATTCACATTTGGTTAGTAATTAAATTGAAGATCTATGCCCACACGATCTCTCTTTTATTTACATGCAAAAAATTCAAAACAAACAGAATAGTCAGGTCATGTGCGAGTACGGTTAGAGGATCTTTATTGTGGCTGAAGTCACACTTTGAGAAATTCTTCAGATCCTTTTTAGGTATGCCATGAGTTTTCGCTGTAGTCGACTCTGAACTTGATTTCTGGAGCAATTGATCCTGCTTTATAAAATGCAACTTTAATTGTCCCTAACTCATCATGTTTTTGTCATACCTGTGATTTACTTGCTTACATAGATTTAATATTAGCTACGATAGGCTAATGAGATTGGGTATTATATGCAACGAGGATATAATCTGCTAATTGCTGGCTGTGGAATTCTTGCTTTAGGAATAATTTTAATTGAATAACGTTCGTTATATTAAAGCAACAATCATTCAATGCAGCAGTTGAAAAGTATCACGAGAAATATGGCGTCGCATGCGAGTGGATTATGAAATAAAACACTGCTTAGATAGTCTTAAATGAAACACACAATCATAATAGTGTAATCCTAAGGAGCACTGATAATCCCGCCAATTCCGCAATATGTATTCCCACAAAATACGGCAGCAATGCCATGGCATATAGCTGCTCCATTGCAAAGTAAGCATATACAGCAATTATATTATGCAGCATAAGCAAGCATACAAAAAACATCAGACCTATGGTGAATGTTGCTTTACTGTTCTTGTACACTCTAAAGTAAATAACAAGCAACGCTATTAGAATCCCTATGTTTGCCATCCCTACTATTGCACTTGTACCCATTAAAGGATCCATAGAGTAGCCAATGAAAATCAACCCCTTTCGCTTATTTACTTTTTTCTAGATTTACACCACATTTTCATAGTATAGCATAATCATACAGGACCAAATTTCGACATCTTATTTCTGTGCATAATTTTATTTCCTCTGTATTTTTGATCTTATCTCTTTGAACGACTCAATGTTAGCTTGTAGATAATTTGAAATAAAGTATAAAACTCCGTATTTTTGACCTATTTTGCTCACGAGGTTATTCTTCTCGAGTACGATAATATGATGCTGAATTGCTTTGTAATCAAGTCCTAGTGCTTCAGCAAGCTGATTTATGTTATAGGGCCGTTCTTGTAATAAATCAATAATCCTAATTCTATTTTCGCCACCTTTTGAACCAGCGAACAAATACCACAACAAGCGTTTGGCGTTAGGATCTGGCATTGTGAACTGACCATGCGATTATTTATTTTAGATATAATTAAACTTGAATGTTGGTTATACGGTAGAATCAGAATAGTATTTCTGAGCATTCTAGTTGCACTTGACGTTCTTCAAAAGACGATTGATTGATTTGAAATGGTATAGTCTACCATAACCTACTATTTTTTGGAAGATATTGGTTAATAAGTATATAACATTTAAAGAAAGAGAAAAATACCTACCATATCCTTGTAAGAGTTATGCCTTTTGCAAAACTCGCTATAAGTGTCACATTGATCATAATTTTAATTATTCCTATACTGCTGGTTTTTTCTTCTCTCAGTTCAACTATGCATGTAAAACCTAGCGTTAGTCTATTACTACCATTATCATATGCTGAAATAAGAGGAGTAGTGATAGGAGCAGGAGCGCAACATGGTGTTCCTTACATAGAAGCTATTGGCAATAATATATCTTCATCAGCTTTGCCATCAGTTAATCCAGTACAAGGAACATTGATAGTAACTGAAAAGGTGGTTAACGAAGGCGGTGGCAACAAGAAACCATCAGATTTTACAATAACTGTGCATGGCAACAATCCTTCTCCTAGTTCCTTTCCTGGTAGTTCAGCAGGTACAGCTGTAAAATTGCAAATGGGAATGTATAGTGTTATTGAAGCAGGACCGCCAGGTTACAATTCAACTTTATCAGGGGATTGCTCTGGCGGCATGATGTCGGTTGAAACTAAGAATTGCACTATTACAAATATGTACTCCAAAGATGGTGTTGGCGCTAAATGAAAGTGGCACCTAAATTAGGCTAATGGATTCGTACATTATGTTAGACCAGTTGTTATTGGCTTTCCTGCATATCTGACAGATATCAGACATATTGACTATATGTGATTCACTTTTCTTTATTGTTTCTTTGTGGAAGCACACAAATCATTAGATTATAAAAAGAAATGGAATTGGGGTTTACAATAATACCTTATGCACATTATAGCGCAGCGCAAGACTTGGTGGTAATTTGGAAAAAAGTATTAATAAAATGTACTTAAAACTCATGCATGACAAGATCATCAAATATAGTCGGTCTTGTAAAAACTAGGATGAATTTCGTTGAGTAGATATAGTAATGATGATAATAATAATGCACATACACCATTGGTGCTAATTATAGTAACACTTACTTTGGTTGCGGGTCCAACAATAACATATTTGATTAGTCCTTATGCTGTTCAAGCAGCACAATTTAAGATGGATAAATCCCAATTTAAAAGAGCACCGGAATTTACTGGCACTACAGGTTACATAAATACGCCTTCACCTGTCAAACTAGCAGACTTGAAAGGAAAGATAGTACTTGTCCATTTTTGGACATACACTTGTAGTAATTGTATACACACTATTCCTTACCTAAACAATTGGTATCAAAAATATTCCAATAAGGGTCTAGTAATTGTCGGTGTTCAGACACCCGAATTTGATTTTGAGAAAAATATTGGTAATGTAAAAAAGGCGGTACAGGACTTTAAAATAAAATATCCCGTAATTCTAGATAACGACTACGTAAACTGGAATGTATATGGCAATAATTATTGGCCAAGAGACTATTTGGTTGATAACCAAGGATTAATACGCTATAACCATATTGGGGAAGGTGGTTATGAACAAACTGAGCAAATGATAAGATCATTATTAGCTGAGGGTGTGATACCATAAATTCACGAATGAATTACCGATTAAATCAAAAGGATCTCTGTCAACATAATATTCTCTCTTTTTGTTTATATACAAAAATTTAAACAAAACAGGATCAGCTCATATCCGATTATTAATAAAGAACGTTTGTTATGTACAATGTGTATTGCTATGTCTAAATCTCTATGAAAATTCCCTAATTAAACTATAGGTCAACAATAGCGCTTCCTCGGTACATGAGTCAGTCTATTTTTTGATGGATATATTTTGTTAATTATTAATCCACGAGCTACTTTGCCAGGGAGTAACTTCCCGTAAGAATATCGCGACATTGTAAAACGCCGCCCTGTATGATAATGCAATTCTCTGGGACCATCATCTTACTAGCAGATGAAGAAGAAGAAGGAGAGGACGATTGTTCTGCCCCACTTTGCATAAATTTCATCATCTGCGTTTCATTCATTCTACCCATGTCTTTCATGCCTAGCATTGACAATTGCAGATACGCGAGGTTCATTTGAGAAAATGCAGCCGTCGTGTTACCTTTCATCAAGGCTTCATTGGCTGCCATAAGGTGTATTCTTGCCAATTCAGACATGGCTAAATCCATAGTACTCTTGGTAGTATTGTTGTTGTTGCTGTTGCTGCTGCTGTTATTATTATTATTCATCTGCGCTGACACAGGATAAATTACAAATCTACTTGTATATGTAGATGTTATTGTGAACAGCAGCAGTACTGCAATCGAAATGCTAAGAATTTTTATTAACATACTTATTTTTGTAAGCATATTTTGCGATAGTGCGCAATGTTATATAAGGTTTGAAAGTGAAAAATAATGATAGTAATTTTGGTCACGCAGCAATTAGAGATAGTTGATTTATTTTTCAGAATTATAACCTCACTTGATTTGGAATAAAACTTAAAATCATCCTCCACCAAGGGAGTCATGTGAGCCAAATATTAGGCCCTGCTATCACTAAAAAAAAGTTATTCATCGCTGGGCTTGTTGCAGGAGCGATAGCTGTATCAGTCTCATTACTTACGAGATTACTGGCCGGTGGATCATTTCTTCCAGAATTTGCATCTCAAACTTTGTTCTCACTTACTCCAGGACAAATTGAATCCCGGGCTGTAGAGACCCTTGGCCCACTTGCTAAATATTCTGCATTAATAGGTGCTGTTATTGCTAATATCATACTATATGGTTTGATCAGTTTACTCTCACTTAGTAGTACATTGTATGGTAGGCTACGATCAAATGGATATATCAGAAATGCAATACAATCTTCGATATTAGCATATGTTATTATGTTTTTGGTAGGATTGTTACTTTTTGCTTTGGCTGAGACGGATGTTCAGACAAAAGTCAGCTCGATAGGAATGTTGAGCATTTACCTTATCTTACCCAATATTGTCTTTGGATTTGTCTTATGCTCCTTCTTTTATGGAAAAATGCTGCCGTCACGTCAGCGACCGATGATATCATCTAAAGGGCAGCATACTAGCAGCACTGATCCTAGCAGCAGCGCAACTAACAGGCAAACAGAGATCCGCTATACGAGAAGACAATTCCTTCAAGCAGGCATTGCTTTAGCAGTCGCTTTACCTATCTTTTACTTTGGATTAGGTAGTCTTATATCACCTAGACAAGAAGTACAACGATCAACTTCATCATTGCTTTCGCAATTCCGTAGAAGGTCAACGGAATCCAAACCTGTAGGCTTTGAGAATCCTAGGCTTGCACCTCTTCTTGCTTCGGAAATCACGCCAACTGAGCTCTTCTATAGAATAGATAAAAACCCCATAGTGCCTGTGATAATGGCAAGTGCTTGGAAGCTAACTGTAAAAGGATTGGTAGCAAAGCCTATACAAATGACTTACACAGAGCTCAGAAATATGTCTTCGATAGAAGAATTTGCCACACTTGAGTGTGTGAGTAACAAGCTAGACGGGGATTTGATAAGCACTGCGGAATGGAAAGGAGTGCGTCTAAAAGACATACTTGGGAAGGCACAAATCATGCCTCAGGCAAAGTATATTGTTTTTAGGTGTTATGATGGCTACGATGTTGGAATACCTATAGAGAGAGGGCTATCAGAAGGTACAATTCTAGCGTACGATATGAATGGAGCTTCTCTGACTGCTGAGCACGGCTATCCTCTCAGAGCTATTGTCCCTGGTTTGTATGGGATGATGAACCCAAAATGGATTACGGAAATAGAGTTAGTTGAAGCCATATACGAAGGCTATTGGCAAAGAAAGGGATGGGCAAATAATGCAAAATACAATACTCATTCATTCATTGTTATTCCTGGTAATGCTGATGTTGGAAAACGCTTTATCAACGTAGAATCAGCTTCAAGTGCTACTACAAATCCTTCATCTGAAATGATACCAATTGCAGGTATGGCCTTTGCAGGAGATCGAGGAATAGCAAGAGTAGAAGTAAGCACAGACGGTGGAACTACTTGGAAAGATGCGCGTCTTAAGGATGCACTATCACCTTATACGTGGGTTCTATGGACAGTGAACGCGCCTATGACTGGCAATAATCATTATAAGATCATTGCCAGAGCTACCGATAAGACTGGAAAGGTCCAGACGTCTGAAATAGCAGATCCTTTCCCAAATGGTGCAACAGGTTACGCTGTAATCAATGTATAGTTTCTGATTTGCTT
>DATDNG010000351.1:0-6451 GCA_036518375.1 Nitrososphaeraceae archaeon
GTGAAGATGTGGAGCTTGAGTCTGTTTCTCAGCAGCAGTTGATGCTAGAATCTATTGATCGAGCCGTTTCAGATAAAGAAGTTAAAGAACAGATCAAACCAATTTTAGAAGCTATTCTTGGATCTCAACCTCAGACTGTAATTAACACCTATTCCCAAACGGTTATTCAGATTACCATGCCAAAAAGACGCTACGAGATGATGGGGAGACCAGGAGTAGGAGATCAGCTATTAATAGATATTAAAAAGACCAAATAGTATCTTAACATCTTGCTCTTATCTCCTTTCCCACATTTAAAATAAGTTCTGAGGATGTTGTCTTGGACATAAGAATAATTAATCATGCTCAAGCTAAAGCCATATCGGTAATGAAGAGCCAAATACATATCTGCATGTTTATATAGAATCAAAAATAATCTAAAAAGAAATATGCCAATAAACTCAGGGGACACTGCATGGATGCTTATAGCTTCTAGTCTAGTATTGTTGATGATCCCTGCTCTTGGATTGTTCGAGGCAGGGTTACTCCGTAGGAAAAATGTAGTTTCCATCTTTATGCAAGTCTTCTTTGGAATGGCTCTTTTGAGTGTCATGTGGTTTATATTTGGATTTAGTCTAACATTTGGACCCGATACTGCTGGTCTTGTTGGGAACCTGGATTGGACATTCCTTAAAGGTGTGCCATTTGATAGTTCACTCAAGTATGCACCAACTATTCCAGGGGTCTTATTTGTAAAATTTGAGATGATGTTTGCGGTTATTACTCCACTGTTATTGACTGGCGCAATAGCTGAGCGAATGAAGTTTAGTGCATATATTCTTTTTATTGCCGCTTGGAGCTTTTTAATATACTATCCATTAGTGCACTGGATATGGGGTGGAGGCTGGCTTGGTACATTAGGAGTTAAGGACTTTGCAGGCGGAATAGTAATTCACACAAGCGCAGGGATGGGAGCTCTTGCTGCAGCCCTAGTGTTGGGCAGAAGGTTAAATTATGGTCCATCAATTATGGTCCCACACAGCATACCAATTGCTGTTTTGGGATCTTCTCTTTTATGGTTAGGATGGTTTGGATTCAATGCTGGAAGTGCACTAGCTTCTGGTGGAGTAGCTGGTAATACAGTAATTGTTACTCACATGGCTTCAGCAGTGTCAGCTTTAGTATGGGTTGCACTTTCTTGGATGAGAACCCACAAACCAAGCATTATAGCTGCAATAAACGGTGCCATAGCTGGGCTTGCGGGAATAACTCCTGCTTCAGGATATGTAAGCGTAGAACACGCATTTGCAATTGGATTAGCCGTTGGTATTGCATCTTATATGGGGGTACTCTTCTTAAAAGAAAGGCTAAAGATAGACGATGCATTAGATGTAAGCTCAGTTCACGGGATTGCAGGTATTGTCGGAGCTCTTGCCATTGGTGTCTTTGCAAGCGCATTAATTAATCCTACAGGTCCAAATGGATTGCTATATGGTAACCCTCACCAACTTCTTATTCAATTAATAGGTGTCGTTGTGGCAGGAGCGTTAGGCTTTGGAGGTACCTACATAATAATGAAGGTAATAGATGTTTTGATAGGAATTAGAGTTTCCCCAGCGACAGAAGAGAAGGGACTTGATATTGAAGAACATGCTGAACATGCCTATACAGATGAGGAGGAGGAATTTGAAGGTTTCAAATAAAATAAAAGCATTATGTAGGCTGTATGTATTTCTGTATGAAGTGACACTATTGTAGCGATACTCTAGTTGAAGCCAAAGTGGTAATATTTACTTCAACCCTTAACAATGTATCGTTTTCCCATCATATGTTGCCTAAGTAATTTAGATGATTATATACGGCCAGCTAGTCATTATTACGCCAATCAACAGGTTAGATACTAGTTCAAGCAAAGTATGCATACTAACAACCATATTATTATACAAATGACATCATGCAGGTATTTCAATAAAGGTGGAAGGCACTTGATTCCCCAGATATGGGTTATGTTGGCAGGGAAGGGAAACCCTGACAAAATTATAGTTTTCTGTAGAAAGAATGGGAGATATGATATTCCAACTACAGAAAATCAGCAAGTTGGTTCTGATGTGCTCGTACGCATAATTAGTTTCGTTAGTGGCATTATCAAATCCTCAATTACCGTGTGTTCTACCGTTACGAGGTAAAGCAGTATATACTATCCTTATCTAATGACGATATTCAAATGATATTTTATTACTAACGTAATTCTGAATTGAATTTAGAATTTGGTAATATATGATAACAATTATAATATTAAACAATTTTTAGACAGATGTTATATAATGACGAGGTTTACAATATCCATTTCCGAATTAAAGTCATTATATTATGAAAACAGTGATGATCTTCTTGTAATAGATACTCGCCCTTATTCAGATTATACACTAGGACATCTTCCAAATGCTGTTAACATAGATCTTGTGCAATTCCATTGGATTGATACCTCAAAAGAAGGGCTTTATCAATTTAACAAACAAATGAGGATTCTTCTATCAGATATAGGAGTAACGAAAAACAAATTTGTGGTCTTTTATGATAATATATCTGGCATGTTTTCTGCCAGGGGTGTCTGGTTATTGATTTATTTTTCGCATAACAAAACTGCAATGCTTGATGGTGGATTTAATAACTGGAAAAAAGAAGGACTGAAAATAGAAACAAAAAACAACCCTTTTGTTCATTCATGCTTCGAAGGTAAACCTAATCCCAAGGTGTTGGCAGACTTTGGATATATAAAATCCAAAATCAAAAAGAAGAGTAATAACAACGTATTAATGTTGGATACACGTACGAAATCGGAATATGACGGTTCTGAAGTGAGAGCAGCTAAAGCGGGTCATATACCTTCATCAATAAATATCGATTGGAGTAATAACACTAAGAAAAATGGATTTTTCAAAGAAGATGCAGAATTGGAGAAATTATATTCATGTGTTTCAAAAGATAAAGAGATCATAACATACTGCCATGGCGGATATAGAGCCGCTAACACTTTTATTGTGTTGCGGAACCTTGGCTACAACAACGTTAGAATGTATCTTAGCTCGTGGGGAGAATGGGGCAATAAAATGGATTTGCCAGTAGAAAGATAGAGTCATTGTCTATTCTAAACTAAGATTAAATGCATTGGAAAGACACTTCCCTCATTCCATGAGTTGGGCAATCAGTTTTAAGGTATAGATAATGTCCACATTTAATCAAATATTAGATATGCCAATATTTGACAATAATTCAACAGTAATCAGCATTCTCCATTCTATGAGATCGCTATTACAAAAAAATACAGCTATTGTCATAGCAACGATCAGCACCATTTGATTTAGTAGTTTTGACTGCATTGTTGCATGAATCTGATATTAGTCAACAAATTTGAGATCTTCATTCAGTAAATTGTATTTGCTCCATTCTTGAGAATTGCTAAAGTCGTCATCTTATAACGATTTTTCTGAATTATGCAACAAAGCAGTTTTGACCAATAGTATAAAGGAAATATCTTTAATCATGGCACAGGCCAAGATTACATCATGTATTACTAAAATATAGTAACAATAAGCAGATGGAGGTAGTTTAGGTATTTCAATTTAGGCCGAGTAATTAACTGAGCATAATATTTATCTTTGAGGCAATACGTTTCTGAAAAAATTAAATATTAAAGGAGAAGAAAGCCTCCTTATTCTATTTTTATCTGTTTTCCCTTTGGCTTGGATTGTTCTTTTTTCTTAAATATTATTTCCAGTATTCCATTTTTATAAGTTGATGTCGCTGTTTCAATATCTGTTTCAGGAGGTATGTCGACAACTTCATGATATTTTCTTTCTGTGCCAGTAGTTGTTACTTCTACCGAATTATCATAAACATTTATCTTAATATTCTCTTTATTAACTCCTGGTATTTCAACAACCACTTTAACATCCTTATCTGTAGTTGTTACATCTGCTAAAGGTTCTCTTTCAGATGAGATAAGTGGTCTTGTGGAAAAGCCTCTAGTGCTAAAGGGCGATTTAACATTTCCAAATTCTCTTACTTTCGGTTTGCCATCAGGGCCTATAGTCATAGAATAACCATATACAAATGGCCCGTATTCTCTTACTTTACCTCCACCAGATGTTTCATATTCTCTTACTAGATCTTTTGGTGCTTTGGTCTCTATATTTTTAAATGTGTTTTCAAATTCTCTTTCCATATCTCTTCTCATTTCATCAAATCCTCTGAAGATATCAGGAAAACCAAAAAATCCTCCTCTACCACCGCGCCTACTACTTCCAAAAAATCTATTGAACCAATCAAAAGGTTCTATGTCACGATCTTCTGAAGAACTCATACATTGTCTCAATATGTTATTGATGATAGTGTCTTAAATATCTTAAACAGGGTATTATTTATATAGACACTTAGTAAATAGCAAATTAACGGAAATTAGGGTTAGTATAATAGGTAAGAGAAGGCACTTTGATTATATTCATGTATTCCAAATCCGCTTTTCATAAGAATGCGCGGTTCCAGCAATAGGGTAGCAAATTATCGTTAATGAATTTTTATATATATCTATGGCTCCTCTTTATATAGCACACGGTTTTGACCATAGCAGCTGACAACTTTGACTATTTCTATTTAGATAATAAGCTTAGAAGAGTATTGCAATAGCTCTAAAGTTTGGAGTATTCTGCTTTCTTCTTTTATTACCAAAAGATAAAAATGTTGAAGGATATTTCTTTGTAGCTTTAGGTTACTATCTAACCAGACTTGCGTACTTCACAAGCACCGCAGCTGGTTGATCATGCATATATGATATTATCAACTGATAAACACACTAGATCCTATGACTACTTTTGTGGGGGTTCCGCGAAACGGTCGCCACTTGCATATCCAACTGCAATTTGTACAAAAGTGCCGAGTCAGTAAGGATGTTGATAGTCATCTGACAAAGGCAATAAGAAAATTATAGATCGTTACTCAATTGTGATACTTCATCCGATAATTCTAACTCCACAACTAGATATGTGATATATTCTCATGGACTCGTATCAAATCTATTTTTATTTATAAAAAATCAGATTATGATTTTAATATTTTCGCATATCAAGTTCTAGCAACACTGAACCAGTATGAACACCGTCAATGTTGATAGTTCTGCATTGTGTTTGAATTTGGATTGACAATATGGACAAAAAATTTGGCCATCTTGATTTTCCCTTGTCATAACACCAATACAAATCACATAAACTTGAATTCAAACAATGATCTGATCACGTTACATAATGCTTCGACCAATAGCATTACATGTAGATGGATATTTTAGGCATTTAGGCATGAATTGTGAATGTTAAGGATTCAATCAACTACCGAAAAATACCTTTCTGGAACATCTAATTCAATCGCAAATAAAAGAACAGGACTCTAAGCAATATAACTCGAGCACTTGGTTGGGGGACTAATAGAGGAGACAACTAATATGCTATCTTACCCGAATAATCCGAGAATTATTGTAGCTAAAGTCATTTGTGATAGTTAAGTATAGATTCCCTCGTAGGAAAAATAACAAACAGACTAAAATTAATAAGAAAGAAAGTAACATAAGAATCCGATGTCATTCTATTTCTTACTACTATAAACATTCATCCGACAGTTTAATTGTGATGGTGTAGTTTTAGGTATCCAATACGTCAGAATCGCTAAAAAACTCTTATTGCAGTTGTGAACGGGGAAAATCAAAGGTAGTTGAACCTTTCAAGGTTTCCGAACATTTGACGATTCTATTATGTAGAAGTTGCGGCAAAGAAGTAGCGCGTTGGGAAGATAAAATTAAACCGATAAAAAGAGAATGGATGTTAGAAGAACAGGAATCGATGCGTTAGGCTGGGTCAGATCAACTCAAGCATACTGCATAACAGATACTGTGTCTCTATGATTTAAAATTGCATAATACACACGATAAACATTAAATTGGCAACAGTAAAGTAATATCAAGGCAGCTAATGTTCTCATCATATGAAAAGCTTAATGATTAGATCACCTCCAATCCTTTGTTTATAGATTTCATATTCGATTTCTTGTATTCATGAAAAATTAAGACTCTAACAATATCTTCAAAGTGCATTCTCCCTCGACTCTAAGCTCCTATTACAAAATTTGTTCAATTTACTATGGGGTATATCTGTAATATAGAATATATATCTGCTATATATTTTTAAGTTCGTTATGTCAATATGATACAGGTGGATGTTTAGAAATAGGTAAAAGAAAAGTATTATCTGAATCTCATTTAAAAGAACTAATATTACCTCATCAGGGTGAACTACTTGGTCGTGTAGTCAAACTTGTGGGAGGAGATAACATCATTGTAAAATGTACCGATGGAAAGGTAAGAACTTGTCGTATTCGAGGGAAGATTAAGCGGAGAATGTGGATAAGAGACAATGATTTAGTATTG
>DATDNG010000352.1:0-2954 GCA_036518375.1 Nitrososphaeraceae archaeon
TGCTTCTTTACCTTCTTCTATTGGCAGCAAGCAATATTCCATTGTCACTAACAATCATAAGCTACATTACTTAAAGACATTCAGCTAGTTATGCAGTAAGTTTGGATAACTTGTACTTTTATAGCAACGTTTTCATTTTGCTGTGTATGTATATACCCAACAATCAGATAGTGACTAAAACAAGATATCAACTTGCAGCATAAATACTATCTCTCTTGATATGTCCTTGGGCTGCGGATCTTGATATGTCCTATAGCCGCAAGCTTTGGCTACTGCTTTAGCTGTATCATGAGCTCTTATTGCAGTAGAGCTTATTATGACATCAGGAATGAGGTTTTCTTTTCAATTATAGCCCCTCCTTTGTCTCTTGTACAAGTTCCGTTAGGCTTAGCTTTTAGGAATGGTATTTATAGCATAAATAGGATGAATCTCAGTAAGTCCTCCTGGAGCTTCATTCCATTCTATTTGAAATCTACCAGTTATCATAACATGTTCATGATCAGTTGGCAGCGAAGAATGAAAGTCAGGACCATTGTAACCGTTGCAGGCTCCAACATCCATAGGTGCTTTGCTGATAACAGGCTCCTGACATATTACTTCGATATGAAGTTGTGATGATCTACTATGAGATGGGTCGACGTTTCCAGGTCCAAGCAGTCCTTCATAGAGAGGATCAACTGCAATATTGAAAGTGATATCACCATCTGCATTAATCTTCTGTCCGGATATTACTGTACCTGTCACAGTTACACAAGGCCTTATATGTGTAAAGCGGGCTTCCTTGAATGGCAAGATGAATTTGTCAATTGAATCCGAATATGAACAGGATTGTTGTTGTGTCTGCTGATCCATTGGACTATTGAAGTTCGTAGAATTACCAACAGCAGCAGCTGTTGCTATTGTGCTAGCTGCATATAGCCTCTGAACTATGGCCTGCTGCTCTTCTGGGCTTGGTGCTGGGACATCGTTTGGTCTCTCAAGATGGAGAAAGAGATGATGATGTTGATGGAGAAAGTGATAGTGATGAAGTAGTGGTAGTGGTTTTGGATGTTGTTGAATGAAGATCCTGATTATTGTTGTCCGTAAGAGTGCTGTTCTTCGTTACATTAAGTGCGATATTGTAAACTGCAGTCATATCTGTATGACTTTTAAAGCCTGATGTTTGTCGCAAACACAAAAATAGTAATGAGGAATAATATCAAGATCAGAAGTGTTACTGAACAAATCATAAATAGAGTGTTAGCAGAACATAGACCGTTAATTTCGGCTTTTAATGCGGTTGTTCAGGCCTTAAGGGAGAATCCTGATAGGTACAACATTATTTTTAATTGTAGAGTCTATAGACAACCGTTATTACTAGGAAAAAAGATCGAGTAATTAGATGCAAATATGATGAAAACAGGAGAAATTTTCCTTACCTAATCATATTCAAATCTTGCTGGATGTTTGGAATGTTATCATATATATCATTTTGTAATTTTAAATAAGTATGACATACACAAGTACATTGATGTAATGACATCATCAAATAATAACACTAATACTGAACGTGGAGATCCTTCACAAATACCTAAGGGAGAGGATGTTCCCGCTGAGGTACAAAAGGTGGTGAGTGAAGAGGCTGGAGTTGAAGGTCAAAGAAAGGAAGTAAATGTCGAGAGCTATTCAAAAGTTGCATCTTTAGGACAGATACTAAAAGATCTTGACTTTCCAGCAAGCAAAGATAAGATAATAGAATTTGTAAAACAAAAGAATACTAGTGATGAGATATTATCATCTGTTCAAAATATAGAGGATAGACAATACCTAAACGTTTCTGATGTGACTAAAGCTGCTGGCTTAGTCTATTAACTAATTGCGGCTGTATCAATAATACTAAAATGGCCGTAAAAATTATAATCTGTCCTTTATTTACATCTCAACACAAGTATTTCTTCTATCTTCTTTGCTTGAATCTCTGCTGATTGCCGGTAGTTACGCATAAACTAAAATGGATCACTCAATTATATTTTGTTCTATAATCCACAGTAGCATAATTGACAATTGATAAATATCTACAAGAGTCTAGAGGACAATCAATATATGCCCAAATCTAAAAAGGGAAACATAGCAGCCAATGTATATCAATTGATGGTAGTCTAATGACAGATATCATAAGTTGGTTTCTTTATTCTTCACTCGGCTTTTAAATAGTATAGGCATATGCCATCACACTCATTCTAGCGTTTTGCAAATCTAAATCTTAACTCTTTGTAACTAAGTATCCCGTTGCCTATCAAAGACCTGATTTTTTGTGTACGCTTGGAGGACAAATCCTTATCCCAAACTGCTGATTGTGTATTATAATAAGAGGAGTGTAGGGTCTTTCTCTCTTTTGGCTTTATCATTCTTCATTTGCATATCTCTGGGCCCCTTATTTGGGTCAAATTTGATTCACACAATCAGCGACAGGGACTTTGGTAATCACCATGATGTGCACTGGTATTAATTTAAGCCTTTGTCTAGGCCCGCCGCCGGTGGAGTTTCCAATAACTGTTACAGGAAACTCGGCCATCTTCATTCTCTCTTAGCCATGGAGAAAGTCAAACTGTTAAATTGGGCCCAGGTTCCTTCACAGTACATGAATCAGTTCCCATGAAATTTACTCTTCTTTTACAGGAGATTGCAAGCAAACTGGCTCTGGTTCACCTGATGCAACCGGTACCATAAGTGCAGGAGAAGCCCAAAGTTGTCTTATCTTAAACTATTAGTATCCTAAGGTAAACAAACGAAAAAACACCAACACCGATACCTGCTGCTGAATGTGGGTTCTAACACTCTTTGATGCAACACTTTCAACCATTCTTTATGAATCAAAAATTATTTGTTCATAGTCATAAAGTGGTTTATCGTTTCCATCCGTCTGAGGTAAACCAATTATGTGGTTAAACCAGCAGTCGCCGTTTGTTCTTACA
>DATDNG010000353.1:0-2152 GCA_036518375.1 Nitrososphaeraceae archaeon
AAAACTGGCTAAAAAGTTAACAAGTAGTATTGTAAATAACACGCCAATAGAACCACAGGAAATGAAAACGGCAATATCTTGGGGATACGGACCAACATGGATCAAACTGCATCCCAATCTCCTTAAAACCATTCCAACAAAACCCAAAGATTTGAAACCTTCTGATATGACTCCTAATACTTATGTGCAGCATGCTAATGTAGTACAAAACTGGGAGTCAACCAACTGGAGTGGTGTATGCAGTCAGCTTCCAAATATATCCAAACCTACCTTGGTAATAACTGGAACTGAAGATGGTTCTATATCAGCTGCAAATTCTTTAATTATTGCGGGAAAAATCCCAGGAGCATGGCTTACACGAATCCCAGCAGCCGGTCATTTAGTAATGGATCAATATCCAGATAAATTCAATAACATATTACAAACATTTCTTACAACAACATCATAAGGGTGATGAACATGAATAAAGATGAAACTGGAAAGGCAACAACTACAAACACAGTTTTTTAAAGTTTTAGATATGAATCAAATCGTACCATAGATCCCCATGCTTTTCATATCTACCAGAGCCGAGTGACAAAATTGAGTCAAATTTGTCTTGGATGATTTTTCAATTACCTTGTTAGCACTTGCAAGTACTTTTTGTAATGAAGCGCCCTTATTACCAAAAAGAGGTTTACTCCAATCAAATGATTGTTTCCTGCTGTTGTCTCTATATAGAGATGCTAATTCGCTGAAATGTGATTGCGAGCTAGATTTATCATCATTACTGTTGTTACTAAGGATCTTATAATATCTGCCTAGACGTTTTGTATTCGTCAAACATTGTTACTGTGGTCACTTCGAATAATGAAGTTATCTCTGGTTAGCATAGTTCATTCTTAGGCATTTTATCTGAGCTAATTTCTCCTTTTAATTTAATAATTGTTATCCTAAGCGTATTGAAAGTTACAAAAGTGAAAATTGCAGACAGAAATAGCACAGCACATACCATCCGATTGGGAGAGAACTTAGCAACTGTTCCATAAATATTCAGTAACATGATGCTTACTATCCTTACGATCCTTACTTATAGGTGGAATTTCATTTTGACAAATTATGCATTGCTTCTAATATTTACAGTGTTATGTGGGAGTCTCCTATGTCTTATTATGTAATGGTTCAAATGATCCTGACTATGACGAAGACAAGAATCAACTAGAGGAAGAGCAGAAACAGAAAATCAGAGAAATAAATAAAGCAGCAACAACAAACCAAATATTTTGAATCTTATAGAACGTGTTAATGGAATTGAAGATCATGACCATAGATCGTGAATAAATAACACAGACCTCTATTTGATACGATTATCTGATGCTGCAAGTCGTTTTGCTGTTGTTTTTAAATATGGTGAGAAAATGATTTTGCCCGCTCTATTAAAGCTGGTTATTTGTTATTTGTTATTTGTTATTATTATATATATAGATAATCTGTATATACCATCCATAACAAACATGCAATATCAAATTTTAAAAGAACCAATGGCTATGATTGAAACCCAGTTAGACAATGGAGAACAGATTACCTCCGAAGCAGGTGCAATGGTTTACATAAAAGGTGATATTGAAATTAAGACAAGAACCCGTCAAGGTGGCTTCTTTAAAAAACTGAAAGTTTCTGCTCTAGGAGGTCAATCGTTTTTTGTAAATGATTACATTGCACATGAGGACGGATGTGTTATTGCCCTTAGTGGCCCACCAATTGGAGATATTATAAAGATGAGCATTAGTAATGAAAGCGGCGCCGGTTTCATAGTACATTCTGGGGCTTATATTGCATCTACTTCTGGGGTTGTACTTGATACGGAGTGGCAGGGATTCACAAAAGGAATTTTTGGAAGTGATCTGTTTATGCTAAAAGTAAGTGGCAAAGGAGACCTTTTTCTGAATGCATATGGGGGAATTATTCACAAGGAGTTAACCGAAGGCGAAAAAATAACTCTGAGTAGCTATCATCTTGTAGCCTTAAGTGAGATTGCAAATTATAAGATAACAAAATTTGGAGGATTGAAGAGTACTCTTCTTGGTGGCCAAGGTCTTGTAGTTGAGATCATAGGACCAGGATCAGTTTATTTCCAAACGAAAAATATACGACAATTTATTGACTCTCTAGG
>DATDNG010000354.1:0-2355 GCA_036518375.1 Nitrososphaeraceae archaeon
GACCCTGCGTTTGGCAGTAGCAAATTTGGGATTGTATTGGTTTGTATAATCGATGACAAGTTATGTGTTTTAGAAAGCATTGAATTAGACAGACAGGATTTCAACTATTGTGTTAACAAGATATCCGAAATTATGTACAAATATGGTACAGAAGATAACACCAAGATATTTGTAGATGCATCAGCACCAGCAGTTATCACCGCCATCAAATCCAACATAAATGAACAAACAGATTACCTAGAAGTTATAGCAAGAAGGAAGAAAAACCACATACGAGATCCTACATTTGACATGGCTGTTATACCAGTTAATTTTACTACTGCAGAAAAGAAGAATATGCTGCTAAATCTAAAAGAGATTGTAGATTCTAATGCAATTGCAATTGATTTAGATAGACATCAGAGATTGATACTAGCATTAAGAACGGCTTCTGCTACTGACATGATACTCAATAAGGAGACGACAGAAAGTGATGACTTACTGGATGCGCTGAGTTTAGCGTGCAAACATGTCATAATTAATAGATAGACAGTGAGCCATGAAAACGATTTTATACAAATGATCTACAAGTGCTGACTAGTATTGCAGCAACGACAGCAACAACAACCAACACCATTAACAGTAGTTACAATACATGATGCATGTCCTTTGTTCTCAAAAAAAATATTCAACTTTGCCGATGAACTCGAAAAGTTAGATATAAAATACAATATTGCACTGGTACCATTCTTTAACGAAAAGCAAGACCTTCCCAGATTCCCTGAATTTGTAGAGAAAATCAAATCTTACAAAAGATGTGAAATAGCTTTACATGGTCTTTATCATGAGAGGAAAAATGGGCGGTTCGATGATTTCCATACAATAACAAAAGCAACTGCAGAAGAGGAAATACGTGCAGGGCTTGAGATATTTCAGGAGATAGGAATAAAGAAACCTAATGTATTTGTCCCACCCCGTTGGAGGCTAAACAATAGCTCAATTGAGGTATTGGAGAAGTTAGGATTTGCCTTAGCAGAAACTCAAGAGAAATTTGTATTGATCTCCAATAATGCATTTAAGAAAATAAAAGTTCCGAAAGTATTGAGCTGGGATTCTACTGGATATCCAGAAAAAAATATCGTAAACATTACTAAAGACGAAAGATGTTTCGATCTTTTGATTAAGCGACACCCTGATATTATCAGAATCGCCTTGCATCCGCGAGATCCACATAGTGCGTTAGAAGAACAAAAGCAGATGATAGATAGGTTAAAAGATTCGGGATACACGATGTCAACATATGGCAAGCTTATACCCAAATTGCAACAAGCAATAACAACAACACCATCTTTCAGTCAGCTGGGCATTTCAATAACTAAATAATAACAATATTATAGATGTTGAGGAAAAATAAAAAAATACATAATTTATGAGACTAGTGAAAATCCACAGTTTTGATTAGAAGATTACAGACAGAAAATGCATTGCGTACGCGAAGTTAATAATGATCTATTAGTAGGCCTAGTAGCCATTTACTTGTTTCTATAATTAGGAATGGTAATCACGAGAGACCGATTTTTACCTTGTTTATTAGGTACTAGTTGGATAGAGAGAAAATCTACCAGGTGGTCGTTTGTTATTCTATCTTTATTGATTTTCCTTTTGGCTTCGCCTGATCCTTTTTCTTTAATGTTATTTCCAAGATTCCGTTGTTGTAAGAAGACCTAGCTGTTTCAATATCAGTTTCTGGCGGAATTTGAATAGTTTTATGATACTTCCTTTGAGGGTCTTCGCTCTTGATTTCCAAAGTGCTGTCATAAGCATTTATTTTAATATTGCTTTTACTTATTCCAGGCATTTCTACCACAACTTTAGTTTCCTTATCAGTTGTAGTTACATCAACTAAAGGTTCCATCTCTCCACTTATCTCAGGTTGAGTGGATCCTCTACTTGTAATACCGCAACATTATCTGCATGTCGCTCATTGAATGTATCCCAGTCCTGCGAATTCCATGCATTATCAAGGGTAATCATTAACTCTTTGTTTTTCCCTTGGATGCTCATTATCTTTAATAAGCAGCCTTAAACTACATAAGGAGTTTCATTAATGATTCTGTTAATTACGATAGTGTTGTTCTCTACTCATCATAGTTACTAATAGATCATATTAACTTCGGGTGCGCGATGCATTTCTCTATTTTGGTAACTGTGGTAAGCATGAAAATAAAAGAGGTAGATAGCGATTTGAAGTGAATTGAGAATACGATAACAATAAAATATTGAGACATATGTATTATGTCCTCTGCAAAATGTACAATGCAGAGATAAACTGAATAATACAATGCTAAAGTGAAAATATTCCGGATTTCTTCCAAT
>DATDNG010000355.1:0-2603 GCA_036518375.1 Nitrososphaeraceae archaeon
ATCTATTTATTTATTTACTGGGTCGCCTCGTGTGAACTTTGTCATTATCTCACTGAACAACCTGCCTTAGCTAATGCATTTGCTGCGATGATAAGGTTAGTTAGATCGGTTCCTAATGCTCCCAAGTGGTTGCTTAATAGATCAGATATTAATCTCGTTTTGGCTGCATTAAATGCTGCTAGAAGGCCTGGACATGGATTAGCTATTATTGCCTGTGCAAGTGCTTTTTGCTCTATCAAGGCCAAACTAATTGCTGCTGATGCTAATACTACTGCGAGGCCTATTCCAACAAGCGGATTTTTAGACATCCTTATCCATATATAGAAGAATCAACTATATAATGGTTTTGCGTTAACTTGACAAGACTAAGAAAAATAACACATAAGCGAGCTGTATTGTCATTGTAAGAGATTATCTCATTATACCTATGCTTCTGCGAAAAGTTCTAAACTGGCATCTTTGCCTAATTAGATCATTAAGGATAGGGGCTAACTAACTAATCAAGTAGTTTGCAGAATGCTCTTTTTCTTCAAGAAAATTTGTATTTCATAAATCTTTATTTCAGGTAACTAAAATAATATCGGCATTACTATTTACAATAGCGAATACGATGGTACTTAGTGTCTTTGGTAGTAGTACTACCACGGCTGCAACAGACCTTATACCTCTACTTCAACTCAACATTTTAATGTTGCATATGCATTTTCTTCACTTAATCCAAATTATGTGTCGGGACCAGCCATCATTCTTGCATTGAGATTAAGATACAACATATTTTCACAAATTTGTTCTTATAGTATTATCTAACAGCTTAAATAAGCATCTATCGATTGCGAGTTGATATTTGGACATAGTGCTCAGAATACCAAAATTAAAATCGTATATTGTCATTACTTTTATCTTGTTGATAGTTTGTTCCTCATTGCTGACAAGCATCGGTATTGTGTCGCATATCCCTCAAAAGGCGAAGGCTCAGAATAAGGCTGCCCCAATGACACCATCTGGATCATCCACATCTTCCTCTTCATCAACAGTATCATCCTCGTCAGCCACACCATCATCATCAACAACAACAGGCAGCTTTCTAACATATCAAAATCCATTGTTAGGACTAAAAATACAATATCCTTCCAATTGGCAAATAATACAACGCCCATATAATGCTACAGGAAATAGTACAATTGCCTCATTTCTTTCTCCTCCACAAGCCGCTCCTGCCACAGCAAGTCCTTCAGGGGTTGTCCAAGGCAGGTTTCAACCTTATGTGGACATATTCGTTTTTGACTCCAAGGATATGTCACTTGATCAGCTAATTAATGGATCAGTTAATCATAGCAGTCTTTCAAATGCAACAATCAGTCAATCAAAACCAATTACTTTGAAGGGTAATAATCCGGCACACATGGTAGCATATAGTATTGTGATAGCAGATAGATATTTGTTCGACAGAATGCAAGTTTGGACGAAAAGCGGAAGCAAAGCGGTTGTCATCTCTTATACTTCCGAACCACAAACATATCTCACTTATCTGTCTACAATGCAAAAAATGATCCAATCCATTGAAATAGCTAATAGTCCTTCATTGGAACTGAATAACGTAAAAAACCAACAGCATGCTAATGCGTCTAGCGATGCCAGTCCTTCTGCTTCTTTAGGAAATACAGCAACAGGGATCCCTGGCTTACCGTAGACTGAAAGCCAAAATAACTTTTTTTCTAGCCTTTCAAATCTGAGTGAATATTATTTTTCACTCAGAAGAACGAGAATGTGGATGACGTAGGCTATTAATTTGATGCCATAAAAGTTTGTTTTGTTTTTCGTAAACATTTACAATTATTTCAAGACAAGGTATAATATAGGATATATATTTATTATTTAGGTATATACTTCGCAGAAATCTCACAAAATCAGTACAACTACATAATGACTATTGACATATGTATAACTGCCCTGCTGCTAACATATTAAAGCTCATAATACTATTTGATGATCAAACATTTGGTAGCCCAATATCAGTAACTACTACCGGCGCATCGTCCATAACTCGTGCTGATATTTCAGGCCTAAGCAGTACATCATGTCATAATTGTTATTTTCACAAAGAAAACAAAGAAAGGAAGGCTTAAAAGCAAAATATCCACAAAGATTCTTATTATATGATTAAGAACACTAACTTCTTAATCCAAAACAACATGATGGTCTCGCTGCTCTTTACTATTATCACAACAATCATTGTGGGTCATATTCTAGGTGCTATTCCAGTAATGGCGCTGACAACTCCATATGAATTGCAATTGCAAGCTCAAGCTACAGCTCAAACTTCAATGCTGCAAACCAAAAAAATTGTTGATTCCATAGACACTCAATTAAACCAAACCCGAGTTGCATTACAAAAAGGGGATGTGAAAACAGGGCTATCGTATTTGAGTATGGCTCAAAGGACTTTAGACTCACTTAAAACTGGAAATTCAACAATCAAAATCTCTGCATTATCCAATCCACTTTTGTCTCAAACTCAAGGTTTGTCTCAAACACAAGGAACAATGTCATCGACACCACCTCTATCTTTTTCTTCTCAGCTTCCTCCGCAGATTACAGGGGCA
>DATDNG010000356.1:0-12336 GCA_036518375.1 Nitrososphaeraceae archaeon
CTTGCAGAATATCTAAATGGAGCACTTATGACCAAGGGCGATACAGTACCCATAAGCGTCATGGGTCAAAGAATAGACCTTGTAGTGATTTCTACAAGCCCTTCTGGGCCTGTCATAATTAACGAGTCTACAAAAATTACGGTTTCTGAAGAAAATGCGAAGGCAGTACAAATATCAAGAGAAGGCGGCGTTCCATCTATTACATATGAGGATATTGGCGGATTTAGAGACGAAGTCGCCCGTGTGAGAGAAATGATAGAGCTTCCTCTAAGGCATCCAGAATTATTCAAAAGGTTGGGAGTAGAAGCACCTAAAGGAGTTCTGCTACACGGTCCACCAGGAACAGGAAAGACATTATTGGCAAAGGCAGTAGCAAATGAAACTAATGCCAACTTCTACACAATAGGTGGACCTGAAATAATGAGCAAATACCATGGAGAGAGTGAGGAGAGGTTAAGGAACGTGTTCCAACAAGCAGAAAAGAATGCACCTTCAATTATATTCATTGATGAGATAGACTCTATTGCTCCAAAGAGAGAGGAAGTATCTGGCGAGGTAGAAAGAAGAATAGTTGCTCAGTTATTGTCATCTATGGATGGTATGTCTTCAAGAGGAAAAGTGGTAGTGATAGGAGCTACAAATAGAATAAATGCTATTGATCCCGCATTACGCCGTCCAGGTAGATTTGATAGAGAAATTGAGTTGGGTGTTCCAGATAGAAATGGGAGGTTGGAGATTTTAGAGATACATACAAGAGGAATGCCCATATCCAAAGACGTTAATTTACAAAAGCTTGCTGATATCTCTCACGGTTTTGTTGGCGCTGACCTACAATCTTTATCTAAGGAAGCTGCAATGCGAGCTTTAAGAAGGATAATTCCTGAAATAGATTTAACGTCTGAAAGCATACCTGCAGATACTTTAAAGAAAATCATCGTCACAATGCAAGACTTTATGGATGTCATTAAAGAGATGGAACCTTCTGCGATGAGAGAGGTATTCGTTGAGATTCCTGATGTGAAATGGGAAGATATTGGAGGACTTGGATCCATAAAGCAAGAATTGCAAGAATCAGTAGAATGGCCTCTCAAATATCAAGGGGTATTTACATATGCTGACGCCACACCTCCAAAAGGTATCTTACTTTACGGTCCTCCTGGAACAGGAAAGACTTTGATGGCTAAGGCCGCGGCAAATGAAAGCGAAGCTAACTTCATTAGCATTAAAGGTCCAGAACTCCTTTCAAAATGGGTTGGTGAGTCAGAAAAAGGAGTAAGAGAAGTCTTTAGGAAAGCCAGGCAGGCAGCTCCTTGCATCGTATTCTTCGACGAAATGGATGCCATAGCGCCTATAAGAGGAAGTAATGGGGATTCACATGTTACTGAAAGAGTGATCAGCCAATTATTGACTGAATTAGATGGGCTTGAAGTGTTAACTAATGTGATGGTAATAGCTGCCACCAATAGGCCCGATATTATTGATCCGGCATTATTAAGACCAGGAAGATTCGATAGACTACTTTATGTCCCACCTCCTGACCGCGATTCAAGGATACAGATAATAAAAATCCATATCAAGAAAAAGCCATTAGCTGAAGATATTAATATTGAAGAATTAGCAAACCATACTGATGGTTACACAGGTGCTGATATCGCTTCTCTTATGTCGACATCAGTCATGCTAGCTTTACGCGATCATATCGCCAAGTACAAAGACCCCAAGGAAGCTGATAATCATGCGAAGGAACTAAAAGTAAATATGCGACACCTTGAAGAAGCTATGAAAAAGATAAGACCACTGTCAACTCAAGAACTTAATATGTATAAAACTATATCCGAACAATTTGGAAAATCGGGTAGCCAAACACCGAGGGATACATTTAGACAATCAAGAGGAAGTGCTATAACCTAGACATTTTCGTGATGGGACTATTCTTTCTTTATAATGCAACTCTATCCTTATGATCACTTCTAATTCATTACTCTTTGTAATGGAATAAAGTATGCAATGTACTATCAGGTGGATATTATTTGATACTGTGCTTTATTGTGCTTTGGAATTTTTTAGAGTACGACTATATTTGATCCATGGGTTGAACTCCTTCATCCTCTCTTAAAACTTGGTGAATATATTTGGCATGAATATCACCATCATCATAAACTTGAGCAGCCTTCATATGACTTACATTTGTGTGGTTAGCTGCTTCCAAAGTAGTCATTACATCGATACGGATAGGAGAAATAGTAGGTAGTAATTGTCTGATACTAGATGGTATATCATCATCAGCAATATCATTGTAATAAATGGTTAATGCAAAAAGTCTTGTTCCAATACTTCCTAATTCAATGATAGTTGATTTCGATTTGTCCTTTGCTTGTTCCTGCTCCAAAATGACTGATCTTATTTTTTGATAGTTTGACTCAATTGCTTCTGCTAATTTCATTTTATCTATTTCCGAAAATGGATGGTTTAATTTTTCTTCAGATTCTACAAAGTAGTGTTCAAGTTTTATGATCATGATGCATTAATATGTAAGATATCTGATATAAAAAATCTTGTTTTCTTTATATTATATACAGAATTTACTCCAAATTCAGTCGCTACAGGTCTTATTTTGAATGCCACAACATCGATTGTTGAACGAGGAATTTACATAATACTTCCTAATTTGAATGCTTTTATCTGTTTATTGTACAATAACTAAAGAAGGACATTCGAGCTTGAGCGGCATTGTTGAACATTCCTATGATCTGGTTATTTGTGAAAAACCTGATGCTGCACTACGAATAGCACGAGCTCTAGGATCTTCAAGTTTCAAAAAAATGTCTGGATCAGAGAAAGGGAAAAGACAGGGACTTCCACCGGTTTTTTCAGTAACAGATCGTAACAATCATCGCTTTGTTGTATGCTCCGCACTCGGTCACTTGTACGGATTAGTGGATATTAAAGGGAACCGAACCATCTATCCTGTATTTGATGTTATGTGGAGGCCACTCAAGAAGGAGGGAACACGTGGTTTCAAGACGGCTGCAAAAACAAAACACATTATCAAGGCAATATCAATGCTTTCGCATAAAGCTACAAGGTTTGTACATGCTTGTGATTATGATCAGGAAGGTGAAGTAATTGGTTATAACATTCTGCAATATGCATGTGATAACAAATACGAATCCTCATTTAGAGCTAAATTTTCAACCCTCACGGACGAAGAAATAAGAAATTCATTTGATAATCTGCTACGACCGAGCAAAGGATTAGCTGAGGCTGGCAGATCTCGTCATATGATTGATTTTATTTATGGGATTAACCTGTCCAGAGCACTTACACAATCTTACAAGGTTAGTAACGACGGTAAGGCGTTTTATAATCTGTCTATAGGCAGGGTCCAGGGACCTGCTCTTGCATTTGTAGTAGAACGAGATATTGAGATAAGAAACCACATCTCAGATCCGTACTGGCATATCTCAGGAGAATTTAAAAAAAATGGACATAGAATCAAGGCGCACTATCACAAGCAAAAAGTAACGAGTCAATCTCAAGCCACTTCTATAGTTAAAGAATGCACAGACCAATATGGCAAGATTATCAGCATTAAAGATGAAAAGGTCGCATCCAGGGCTCCAAACCCTTTTAGTTTAGGCGATTTACAAAGTGAGGCATACAGAGTATTCAAATTCTCTCCTAGCTATACTCTAGCGATAGCAGAGAAACTATACCTTGACGCGCTAATTTCTTATCCAAGATCATCTAGTCAAAAGCTTCCTGCATCGATAAATTACAAAAAAATTATTTCATATCTTTCTAGCTTTGTTGATTCTAACAGCGGCGGAGCTCCTTATAGCATCCTAGCATCAAAGCTTCTTGCAAGGGATCATCTTTCTCCAAATGAAGGTCGCAAAACCGACCCTGCACATCCTGCAATTTATCCAACTGGTGAGAAACCAAAACGTAGACTTCAAGGTGTAGAAATCAAATTACTTGATCTCATTATCAAACGGTTCTTTGCAACGTTTGGTGATTCGGCTATAAGTCAACATACAACAATTACAATTCTAGTCAAAGATGAACATATTTTCAATGCTGATGCAAAGAAAATGATCTATGAAGGATGGATGTATTTTTACAAACCATATTCTGATGGAGCTGTATTGGGAATCCAAACTAATCTGCCATTGCTACGTAATGGTGATATATTAAAAAGCGTTGCTATAACAATGAGTGAGAAATTCACCCAGTCTCCTGTACGATTTAATGAAGCTAGTTTATTAGAGAAAATGGAAAAAGAAAAGATAGGGACCAAAGCCACAAGGTCAGAAATTATCAGCACACTCTTTAAGAGAAATTACATCACTAGCACTACTTACATGGGAGAGAGTGTGGGACGAACAAGAAGCGGAATTGAAGCCACAGATATTGGATTTGAAGTAATACAATCAATGCGTAAATACATACCAAATATAGTATCTACAAATCTTACAAGATCTATGGAAGAACAATTGGACAAAATCGAGGTCGGCAAAGCCAAAAGTGCCGTTGTGATAGAGGCTGCAATAGTCAGATTAAAAGAAGCAATCGTTTCTTTTAAAGAAAAGGAAATAGAGATAGGTCATCAAATAACCGAAGCAATAACGATTACTAGGAACAAACAACAGATCACTCTTGGTACTTGTCCCATTTGTAAAAATGGAGAACTAAAAATTATAAAGTCAAATGTTACGCAAAAGAGATTCGTAGGATGTTCTAATTATATGTCTGGTACTTGTAACGCAGCTGCTCTGCTACCGCAGAAAGGCTCAATAACAAACATGGATAAAATCTGCAACGTATGCAGATGGCCGATGGTCAAGAGCATCTATGGCCGGCAGAGTAAAAATCCTTGGATATTCTGTGTTAATATGCAGTGTTCATCAAAAAAGCAACAAAAATGAAAATATCTAAAATTTATTTCCTAACCTCAAACTCTAATTTTCCTTCCATCAATGGTTTTGTTGAAGCTTGGTATTTTATGAGGAAAAAATAATAGCCATTACAATCTCTTTTTTATCGTCTGTATAAGATCAATAAAAGTATGCAACGACAACAGATAGGATCGGGGAATCACTATTGATATCAACAGGTATCAGGGTAACAGAAGCCATAATTGAGTGTGTTGTATCTTATAGTGACAGTGAAAGTAGCAATAATAATGATTATAATAATACCGAAAGAGAAAAAATAGTCATTGATCTATACAATCAAGGCAAAACGCGATGTTGCAAAAAGAATTAGGGATGTCCCTTAGGGATATTAGCGTCATTTTAAGAGATAATCAAGTAAACCATGGGATTGTAATAGACAAAAGATAATGTGAATGACAATAATAACAACAATGACAGTCGTATGATTAACCATGACTGACTGTCAGAAAAAACTATAAAATCCCAACTCGATGATTGTCTATTAGTGAAAAGGTATTTCCATACAAGAAAATCTTGGCTGCTTCAGACATAAAGTCGTGTGGAAATCCTAGTTCTATCTTGCTTTTCTCATCTAATCTCTTTAATTGGTCTTCGGTTAATTCAAAATCTAGGCAACCAAGATTGTCCTTAATTTGAGCTTCAGTTCTAGCTCCTATTATAGGTATTATAACTCCTTTGCTTTTATCCGTCCGCTGTTGTTGTCTTATCCAATTCAAGGCTATTTGTGAGGGAGTCTTATTGATTTCCTTTGCTATTGCCTGGACTTCAGTTGCAATAGAAATATTTCTCTCGTTTACAAATGAAGCACTCATAGGGTTATTAACATTGTACCTTTTTTGCTCGTTAGTATTTTGCGTATTATACTTTCCTGAAAGAACTCCTCCGCCTAAAGGGGACCATGCCGTTACACCGATATCCAATGCACGAGCCATAGGCAACAATTCTCTTTCAACTGATCTTTCAATTAAGTTGTACATTACCTGAATTCCTATGAAAGGTGACCAACCATGGAGCTCTGCAATAGCATCTGTATATGACACAACCCAAGCTGGGACATCTGATATGCCTATGTAAAGAATTTTTCCTGAGCTTACCAAATCATCTAACGATCTCATAACTTCTTTAATTGGAGTCATCGGGTCCCATATGTGCACCCATAGAAGATCTATGTAGTGGGTGTTTAACCGTTTGAGACTTGCATCAACAGATTGTACTAGATTCTTACGATGGTTTCCACTCGCATTAGGATCATCCGGATTTGTAGTCAGGGTGTACTTTGTAGCCAGTACAAACTTCTCTCGTTCAGAGGAAATGAATTCGCCAACATATTTCTCACTAGTACCCTTCTGGTATACGTTTGCAGTATCAATAAAATTACCGCCCTCCTTCGTAAATAAGTCAAATATTTTCTTAGCTTCCTCTTTAGATGCTCCCGGCAACATGGAACCCCAATCCTCTCCAAATGTCATACCGCCTAGGCACAGCTCAGAAACTCGTAACCCACTTTTTCCAAGGAGTTTGTATTTCACGTACCATAACTACCAGCTGTCATTTATAAAACAGATCGTCTACAAATTATACAAACTATTTTGACATTTATCCAGGACTTGATCACTGATCCGCTGCCGGCGATAGACTTCCAGCATCCAAACTGCATCTAACCTAAGTTTGTGTCTAATCATCTGTTCTTTATACATGGTAATACTGAACTTATTGTGAACCGCACATGTTCCAAACCCACTGACAAGTCTTACTTGTATGCTCACTTCTGTTATTGCAGTGCAGATTAGAAAGTTATTGGTTGTTGTTAACTGGTATTGCGTTTTAGTTGCAAACACACTCGACCAGTTTTCATAAAAATCCAATTATGAGTAAAGAAAATGAACTTAATTCAAAACCCTTGACCATCATAATCTCAATATCCCTTGAATCCTGCTTTACATTTTCTTCTGCTATCTCAATTACTCCTTTTTCAGTAAGCTTGTCCATTATCCTTACAAGCAAGGGTTTTGAAAGAAATGTCGTCAATCCAGCTTTTGATACGGATGAATAACAAAATTGTGCATTGTTGCATGAATCTGATATTAGTCAACAAATTTGAGACCTTCATTCAAAAGAGAGTAAATTGTATTTGCTCCATTGAGAATTGCTAAAGTCGTCATCTTATAACGATTTTTCTGAATTATGCAACAAAGCAACAAAATTGACATATTGTTTGTATATCTGATTTGCCAGAGTGTTAAAGCTTCCATTTTCTGTTCTGATTAACTCTTGTCTTAACAGGATTAGTGATTATTGCTACTGTTGAAGCTAGCTATAGTTCTATAAGGAAATCTACAATTGGCAGAAAGTGAGCTTATGATATCTAAATCAATTTTACCTGCGGAAATTCCCGCCGTTCCTGTTCCAATACATATAGAGTAATATATCTGACACTAAGAATTTCTGGCAGTCGGTAAATACTTTGGTTGCCTTATTTTTCATGGTGTACATAATATAACATGCAAAAGATAGGAGATAAAATAGTCTATAATACTATTGAAGAAATCCTAGACCCTTCGCACACCGTATTAGTTGTATGGGATGTGCAACACGCTTCGACAACAATGATTTTTGATCAAGAAGAATTTAGTGGGAATCTGAACTCAGTTGTAGAATTGGCACGCAAATCAAACATTCCAATATTCTTTACATCAATTCAAATGCTTTCTAAAAGATTTGAATCTTCAGCAATCATATACACACTTGGTAAGCTAGGATTTGACCGCTTATCCGAGCAGTTTACGAATGAGGATATGGATTTTACAATAAAACCCAAACGAAATGAGATGGTAATAAATAAACATACAGCAAGTATTTTCATAGACACAGGCTTTTAGCGCATGCTTAGAAATGCTGGTATTATCACTGTTGTGTTTACAGGTATTGCTACAGAATTTGGAGTAGAGTCTAGTGCTAGGGATGCCTTCAACAGAGGATTTTATTCTGTAGTAGTTTCAGATTGTGTATCTTCGCCATATAAAGATGGACATGACAGATCACTAGAAAACATGAAAAATTTAATAACCGTTATAAATTCAAAAGAGCTCGAAAATGTTTGATTAAAACTTCTGGGGAAGAGGAGCGTCTAATTTCCTTCTTTTATATTATATTTTTATTCTAATTTTACAATACTATTAAAGTTTGGGGCCGACTATATATAGCTACATTCACGACAAGATAATAATAGTTAGCAGCCGTAAGAATCCGTTTAAAGCATTATAATATTTTATGGATACCAAACAAAGTTAACACATCCATTAAAAAGAACTTTCCGATATGTATGCAGTGCTAACAAAACTAGAATCTTATGATGGAGTTAAGGAAGTAATGAACTAGGCGTGTATATTATCAAGACTGGTTAAAGAGAGGGTCGACAAAAGAATTGGTCAAAAGTATTGATTATTATCATCATCAATAGCAATAACATAAAAAATTTCATGATTGCATATTCCTAGGAGTACACTCCTCCATAACTAAATAGAGAAGGATTATTATCACCTATATAATACCCATTTTCCCAGAGTGAACATGAACGATATCAAGATTGCCTTTTGGAATTTAGGAAATTTGTTTGATATCGGTTCATCAGAGACTGCATTAGTTCATGAATTTACCCCCGATCGAGGATGGACAAAGGAGGTTCTTGATAAAAAAGTTGAAAATTTGGCTCAGGTGATAAGGCTGATAAATGATGGACATGGTCCAGATTTATTAGGAATTTGTGAAGTTGAAAATCAACAAATTACTCAAAAATTACTAGAGAAAGTGGGACGTGATGACTATCGAATTGCTCAATACAATGATGGACCAGACATAAGAGGTATTGATACATCGCTAATTTACTCTACAAAGGTCTTTAGATTCGTAAATGCGAATAGTTATAATGTCTATCTAAGATATCCTACACGTGATATATTTCATGTACGTCTTGAAGTAATAGAAAATGCTGCAGAACTAGATGTCATCGTGAACCATTGGCCAGCAAGGGTAAGAGGTGGTCAATGTGAGACTGAACCGCTGAGAATAACTGCTGCAGAATGCTGTGGCAGAGTTGTTGATAATATTCTAAAGTATCCGGTTGTAGAGCTCAAGTCTATGCAGGATAATCTTCAATCTGATGAATGTATTGGGAAACTTGATGAACGATGGAATAAAAATGTGCTTATCATGGGAGATTTCAACGATCAACCATTTGATAAGAGTATAATGAATCACCTACATGCAACTCCTGACATTGAAGCCATGAAGGAATGGAGATATATCTTTGAATTCTTAAATAAGGACTATTACGCGAGGGAGAGGCAGAATGACAAACAAAATTATCTACAACAGGCTGCATATCTTTACAACTGTATGTGGGGTCTTATTCCAGATGGTACTAATTACAATGACAGATCCATGAATTCTATGAATATGTTAGATCAGTTTATTATTTCAAGAGGATTGTACTATGGCAAACAGAAGTTGGTAATGGACCCCAAACAAGTTAAAATATTTAAAGAAAATATAGATAGTCATTATGGATATCCTATTACAATAAGGGAACCGGATGGTAGACCTATGTCTTTTGAATGGACAAGAAAAGACAAATGCAGCAGGCCCATGGAGATAAGGAAAGGCAGGGAACCTAATACAGGATATAGTGACCATTTTCCAATTCAAGGAGTTATTAAAATAATATGAAAAATATCAGCGATTTCATCATTATTATTTTACCCCAGAAAATAACTCATAAGCTTGAGTAGCCTTTTGATTCGGAGATTTGTTGTAGTCGTTGTCTATCTTGATGACCATGATCTTTATCTTTATTTTTATATTTTGTGAGCATTCCACTGTCAGTATAGTTCACAACCGAGTCTCCTCTGTTCTAAGAAGCACGTGTGAGATGATAAGAGAACATATTGCATCATTCGTAGCTGTTATTGATAAAAGTGATGAGATCATACTACTAAGGATAATCCCAAATACAAGATATGTTATAATAGAACCATTATGGTCAAAAGGTTATTTGAAAATTGTTAGTCATAGAAGAATCCATCATAAGGCAAATAGATCTAAAGAACCAAAGATAATAGCTTTCCACCTCTATACACTGGCAAAAACCTTCCATAAGTAAATTTTTTATTAAGTTAATTTTTAAATTATTCATATGACTTCCAGCAGACACGAAAGTAGAGAAAAAGAGCCTGTTATGTGTAGCAAATGTAATGAAGTATTTGAAACGGATTCAAAATATATACAACACTACAATATAAACCACAAACCTGAAGAAAAAGAGCAAGCACAAAAATAGGGAACACGGACTATATATTAACTAATTAGGTAAGGCTCGCATTCTCAGTAATGGCCCCAATAGTCTCAATTATAATAAATACCCAGACCATCATAGATATTGTGCCAATCAATAATAACATCCTGAGCAAATTAAATAAGAAGCAGCAAGATTATTACCTCTTTCTTGCAAAAGAATGTCTTGCGGGCTTTAGCAATGCAGAAGATAGTTTCAATATCTATCGCTATGCTTCATGTAATGCATGGCTTTTTCATTCCTCAGAATTTTTCTGGAAGGCCTTGACAATACTCTCAGGCAATTACTTTGAGCGTACCCATGAAGCATCAGAAGCAGATATGCGAAAGATATCTGATGATATACTTTCTAACCATGAAAAAGTCAAGATATTTAGTATTTTAAGCAAGTTTCCAGTCATCAGGCAAGAACTTGCAAGATATGGTTATTATGAAAAGGAAAGTTTGACCAAATCACCAACTGCTGATGATGTATTTAATAGAAATGATACTAAAACCAGCTTAAACGAAGTCAGCTTCCTAATAGACAAACTTAGAGAAATTCATTATTATCAGATCTTTGAACCGCCAATCAAAATAGGGATACTCTCAGGATATGTTAGTGCAAGAAATGAAAAACCGTGTTCATATTATCCGCATTCAGGATATAGAAAAGCAGTACAATGGATGCTTGATCTTAAAAATACCAAAAATAGCACAAGGAGTAATAGTAGTAATGGATCAACTCTATTTCACGCATCAATGACGTCTGTTTCTGATATTAGCAATGGCAGTTTTTCAGTTGTAATAAACCCATTTGGTGAAACCTATCCTGAAGTAGGTAGTGCAGAAGGAGTGGGATTTAAAACAATAGCTTCTTACATTAAAGATGGCGGAATATTTGTCAATTCAGGAGGACAATCATTTGCATATAGTTGGGATGTAAATACTGGAAAATCACAACTCCTAGTTAACTTTATACCAGCACTAAGTGAGGTAATACAAACTAACTACAATATCAAAGGAATTCCCGTATTGGAGATAAAAGAAAGTTTCCAAGTTCCATCTGAATCTTTACTTTTAAAGAGGCAATTTGGTTTAGAAACAGAATGGGACCGTCCTGAGAAGAATATAATTGGGCCAAAAGAAGCATACATTGAATTTGACAAGATACTAGGTCAAGATATACCAAAAACAACATCTAGGGTTTATAGACCTGTAAGAATATTATCTCAAGGTGTTATACCCCTAGTCCGCTCTTATTCTTCTGATCCCGTATGGAATAGTAATAGTAATGATAGTAATGATAATAGTAATAGTAATATTTATCCAGTCGTTGCAGTTAAATTTGGAAGAGGATTTCTAATACACACAGGTATGAGCCTTGATGAGGAAAGAGAGTACAAAATCCTCATGGATATTATAAGAAGACTTTGTCTTATTGGTTATCAAACACTAGCAAAGTCATAGTAATGCTCCTATCGTCATGTGAAATTTGAAATTTGATTTAGTGTATAAAGAATCAGCGCAAGTGATTAACTTACTTTGCATAGTCACTAACCTATAAATTGTTGGTGATAGGGAGAATGAAGCGATTGTTTCCAAAGTATACGTACCATGCTAGTATATGCTAGTTTTGTGCTATCGAGCACTATATGATATCACCCAAGGTATTTTTAAAATATGTAAAAAGTATGCCATGTTCTATTCTTTCAGGAGTTCTGCTTTTTGATCTTGTCAATGGCCTTCTCAAGATACCGTTCAACATCAAAGGACAAAACAGATGGTTCTAATCCTCCTTTTTCAACGAGGCCTTTGGAGTAATTTCTGAAGAATGGTAAAACCCTCCGCTGTTCCCATAACACTCTGCAATGAATCATAACTGCATTAGCTTACATGGGAGTGTGTAAGCGAATTCATGTTGTTTTCTTTAGTTAAGTTTTAGAGGCTATCGATAACTGAATACAGAATTAACAGACACTGAAGTCCTGAGCCTTCAATCCTCAATTTTACTAATTAGATACCTCTTTTGGTATAGACGATACATTAC
>DATDNG010000357.1:0-3920 GCA_036518375.1 Nitrososphaeraceae archaeon
AGCATTACATGATTTCCTTGCTATGGATTGTTATTATCCTTACAATAGAAAGATAATGAAAGCATGTGGATTAACCAGTCTTCCTGATGATAGAAGGACATCTGACAGAAGGCTAGCAAAGATATCTCTTGATGTCAAAGAAAGGATAATAGATGCTATGGCGATGTTGTTTGTCAAGGAAAAATTCGTTGATCCTTACATTGTTGCAATAGATAGCACATTACTGAAAGCCAAAAGTCATATGTGGCATAAATCAATGATTAAAGGAATAGTACCTCGTTCAGGTATCGACATAGATGCAAGATGGGGATTCAGTTAGTCACACCAAGGGATGGATATTTGGTTATAACTCCACATAACATCAAGTACCGGTTCTCTTATAGTACCATTATCAGCATACTTTACTCAGGCTGATGTACAGGATAATCAGATATATCCTACAATAACATCCTCACTTCCACAGGGAGTACGTGAAGTATATGAATAGCGATGGCTGCGGCATTCAGATTATGATTAATGGATGTTGAAAAAGTAAATTAACCCTATAGAATGCTATTAAATAGAATAGATACGCTATTTGATTGTGCTATTACAGGTGGAGGTCCTGCGGGTTTAAATGCTGCTCTTATCTTAGGACGAGCAAGACGAAATGCCATATTGCTTGATAACAACACTCCCAGAAATGCTGTTACACAGGAATATTACACGTGACGGGATAAAACCTAAAGAATTTAGAGAAATTGCACACAACGAACTAGATATCCTATTTGTACCGTAAAAAGTGCGTACTTCATATTATCGATCCCAATGAAATTATTACAGATAAGCTTCAGTAACAATATCTAGTCCACTATTTCATGTTACCTTGGATTTGTTTAGGTTTCTAGAAATCCATAAATTGGAACACACACTCTCACTAAGCTAATTAGCTAACGAGGTTATTCAAGAGGATGTTGATTTTCATTAATTGTATATTTTCTACCTCGCCAATTCACGGCTCCGGCCTTTTTTGCGTCTAGAATCGACGACAAAAAGCAAAGAGAAATGATTGCTCCACCAAGAGGGCAAGCTAGCGCATACACTGGATTTTGAAAAACAGCAAATTTTGATTGTATTGCACTTGCTAAAGTTACAATAGCTATTGTTATTAGATTGATATCCAACATGAGCTGACTAACAAAATCACTTATCCTCTGATGTATCATCAGCGAATAAGGTATCAAAAGAAAAGGCTCAAACAGCAAGAAAAATATTGCAATCGTCATTAAGGATGCTCCACTTGTGTCTTGACTACAAATTGAGATCATTAACCGGCGCAGTCCATGCCAGAGAGTGTTGAGATCTCTGGCCCATATTGCTTCTATATAACGTTCACCACGGACCATTTTCATTCTGAATTTGCCTTCCTTTACCTTACTTCCCAGTGCACCATCTTCAATAAGTTCGTGTTTTATGATCTTGTGTGTACCCACTGCCTCGTAGGTGCGTCTAGTGATTATATAAAAACTACCAAAAAAATAACCAGTTTTCGTCTTGGGATCATTTACACGCAATGCCGAAAATCTACTATGAAGAAAATTTGAAAGCAAAGGCAGAGTGACCTTTGTCGAAACATCTTTACACAAAAGTTTAGGTATTGCAGTAAGTGCCTCTAAGTTTTGCTGTTCAAGATGTCCAACAGCTAGGGACATCAGTGAGGGAGAATGTACGGTATCTGCATCAGTAAAGAGAAATACATCTCCTGTTGCTCTCAAATATCCCTCGTAGCATGCCCAATTTTTTCCAATCCACCCTTCTGGCTTTGGTTTAGCATTAACAATCACAATAGAAGAGCTTTTTCTTGCATATTGACACATTATATCGACTGTTCTGTCTGTCGAAGAATCGTTGACGGCGATGATTTCAAAGTTCACATAATCTTGGTTTATCAAACTTTCAAGACATTTTGCAATGTATTTTTCTTCGTTGCGGGCAGGGAGAATTACGCTAACTTTAATATTTTTAGTAATTACAGACGTGTCAATGCACTCCAGCGCCGGAGATTGTTTGAGAGATTTTAGAACATATCCTATAAAATAAATCCATGTGCCAAAAATTCCAAACGTTATCGTGGTTAAGATTCCAATTATTATTATTTCAAGTTCCATATACACTCCAGACACCTGGTACTACTATTTCAATCGGTCATTGAATTCTCTATTAGTTTCACTTGCGATCCTATATAGCGCCTCCTCTGTTCCTTCCCTTATGTGTTTTTTTATAACTACAGTAAACATTCTCATGAAACCAGAAAGTCTGATATCCCACTTCACATGTACTGTAGTTTTATCAAGTCCAGTAGAATTTATTGTAATGGTTTTTGATCCTTCTAGTGGTCCATTTGTCATATTTACTTTGACCGATTTTTTTGGATCTAATACAACAGTTTCTTTGCATTTTGATTTTCTGAAGGCGATTACTACTTCTCTTTCAATGATGTTTCCGATCTTACTGATATTTTTGATATATTTGGTACCATGCCAATAGAGCGGTTCATTATCAATATCTGATACTATGTCCCAAACTTTATCTAGCGGAGCTAGCATTTCACGGGAAACCTGTACTATAACCATATTTTAATATGTCATTAACAATATATTGAGATATCTTCTCAAAAAGATAATTGCAAACGACATATCATCCGAGATAGTTGTCCCATATTTTCTTTTATAAAGATACTTCGCCTAAGACTAGGCTTTGCAAAGTTGTTGCAACAATCTAGTAGACATATCACCTATCAAAGAAAGTTTATATGGACCAATCATATATTAAAAATCTAGATTTTAATTCCATATTATAGAAATGGAAATGTTAAAAATACATGTCAGCAATTTAATTGCGATGGAAAAAAAGATACATGTAGCAGTCACAATAGTTGTGATGGCTTTTGGACTCATATTAGCGACAATAGGTTCTACACAGTCAGGACACGCTCAAAATGCAACAAGTAGTGCAAGTAATGCTATGAAGTCTGCCGGTGGTGCGATGAACAAAACCGCAGGTAACATGACCTCTTCCGGTGGAGCTGCAGCAAAGTCTGCCGGTGGTGCGATGAACAAAACTGCAAGTTCTGGTGGAGCTGCAGCAAAGTCTGCCGGTGGTGCGATGAACAAAACCGCAGGTAACATGACCTCTGCTGCTGGTGGAGCTGCTGGATCAAACAAAACTAGCGGTGGCAATGCATCTTCTTCAAATCCACTGGCTAAAGTTCCCATAATAGGAAAACTTTTCGGTAAATGAAAGCAAGACCATAGAAGGATCAACTAGATCAGCACAATAAATTCTTGTTGCAAAATAAAGCAACAAGAAAATTTTTTATATATTTACTACCCTATAAGATCAATTCAATCTTCATTCGAGGTTCATTGTTCATGAAATTGTTATGGGAGATAAATTCGTCAACTTAACAAAAATAATTTTAACAAGTTAATGATTAAACTTTACTTTATGGGCATGTCCGAGCAAGAAGAGGAAGAACTTATTACATATGAGGAGTTTTCAAAGGTACATTTGAAAATTGGCAAAGTTATTCAGGCTGAAAATGTCCCTGGTATGAAAAAGATCTTTAAGGTAACGGTTGATATTGGAAAGGAGCAAAGGGACCTGGCAGTTGGTGCCGCGCCTTTTTATAATCCAGAAGAGTTAGTTGGTAGGGCAGTGGTAGTTTGCACAAATCTAGAACCTAAGAAAATCGGCAGCATAATTTCGAATGGAATGTTACTTGCTGCCGACGGACCTGGAGGAAGGCCAGTATTCCTTACAATTACCGAAGATGTTAGCAATGGATCTCTTGTTCACTAGACTAGACTAGACTCTTACATCCAAGCCATCTAAATCATGATGGCTCTGACTATTGAGTTTATTCAAATATGTTAATACTG
>DATDNG010000358.1:0-2843 GCA_036518375.1 Nitrososphaeraceae archaeon
GTGCACAAGTTAGCACAAACGGCACTAAGACTTGGTTAGATAGAGAACACAATATAAAAATTCTATTTAACACCACACCTGCGCAGCCCACGATAGATATGCCGTCTGTGCTGAGATTTACTGTTCAAAATTTGAAGACAGATAAACCTGTAACAAAGCTATTGGCAACAGTTGCAATACTGGGAGGTAATATCAATCAGGAAACGCCATTTCGATCGTCAAACATATCAGCCCCTTATGGTGATTTCTCCATCAATATCATCTTTCCTAATATGGGATCATACCAAGTTATTACAAGAATAACGTCACAAACTCATGATGTTGCTTCATTAGCATCGTTTATAGTTACCGTTCCAGCCCCGCAATCTACTTTGAATTTTTTCGGCGGAAATTACATTATTTGGGTTAGCCTTCTGATCGCTGCAGCTGCTGGGATTCTTTCCTTTTTGATCCTAAAGAATGCTAGGTATAAGGACTAGCGAACCTGTCAATTGCTGTAGGTATAGACATAGAATATCTTTTCATTCTTTCAATAGATCATAATTCAGGTTCAAAAAGGCAGAAAGAAGAAATCTACATAGTGAGTTCATATACCCTTTTACTATGACATCAAAATCTCAATAAAACTACCTTTCAAAAGACAAAAACATTCTAGAAGTCATTCGCAATGTTCAGCCATGTCGACTTCAACCTACCAGGTCAATCCACCACTAGACTAATAATAATAATATAAATGCAACAACAAATATTGAACTACAATATAATATCACTAATACAATCTCCTCCTAACCATGAAAAAAGTTGAAATGATAGTGAGGCATGTGCACATGTTCACGAAAGCAGATAGGCACGAAAACTAATTTTGAGCATTATCAGGCTGAAAACAATTCCTTCACTCTTCTTTCACTGCTGCAACCATTGTATTATCCACTACATGGTTTGTCAAGATCTTCAGAAACGAGTTTGCTATCTATCGGATACCATGTATATATATGTCTAGCTTGGAAAGGACCATTCTATCCTTTAGATATTGATAATTCTAGCTGGCTAAGCTATTATGCTTTAGTTTTATTTACACTGGAGTGACACTATAACGAATAGGCTTTGATCATCCTCTTCTTAAAGAACTAAGTCAAAGATATTGAAAAGATGATTTAACATATAATGAACAAGTTGCTGAGCTTGAACGTAATAGAAATGTGCTAGTTGATTAGTTAAATGATGGAGACTTTATTGAGCATATTGATAGCGTCTCTGTTGAACATGTCGTGTTTGAAATGTGCGTCCAAATTTTCGTAGAGCTTTGATTAAGAGATGTTCATTGGTTTTTTCGTTGATATTTGGTTGTTCGTTTATTACTGGCTTCAAATGTTTTTGTTTTTCTAGTTCCTGCCGTAGTAGATAGTTATACAAGTTTCCTCCACACATATTTAGTGTATACTATTAGACTGTTTATATAAATATTGATCTGTAATAGGTTCTGTTAAGTTATTTGGCATGTGATTATTATTATTATTATTGTCCTCATCATCATATCATTTAAGTGAAGAGTTTGTTGCTGGTCTTTAGGTGTTCTTTGTGTTAATGGTGCTTAATGGAATGCGCTTATCGTAGGAGGCGTCTCTGCCTTCTTTCCTCTAAACAAGTCCTCAATGGTAAGTATCTGTATTAATGGATATGTGTGAGTGAAGAGATTAGCAAAAAATAAGAAAGGCCGAGTTGTGTGTATTTTCAGCTATTGGATTCCACATTATCAGCTTAACTGCAGCTCTATGAGTGATTCACATACAATGTAGAGATAAATAACTGCCTATGCAACTGATGCTAGATGATATTAATGTTTTTTGATTTTATTAGAATAAGACAATATGTAGTACCTGAATTAGATGGTATGTTCAAATATGCAGTAAAAGTTAGAGATAGAACATGGTTTCAAGATTTATTTAGCATACAACTTCTGGGATCTTAACTCTTGTACTTTAGCGGCAAGTTATAGGTTGTTATCAGAAGTGGATGGATCTGAACATGTACTATTTTCATAATATCCATAAATGGCGTCTTATTATCTATTGCCATCTTTAACTGGTTAAGATCCTTGTCTAGTCGAGTATTAGCAGAAGCTGCGTTAGGTGGTGCTATTGGTTTTAAATTCTTGTTCAATATATCATGCGCTTTAGCAGTAAGTGATTGGGCAGTCTGATATTCAGTTATATTTTTTATAACAGCATTATTATTATTGCCACTTGTTGTCATAGCTGGCGCTGTCATCTTTGAACTCATGGTAGCATTAGCGTCGGTCTTCATATTATTATTCATATTCATATTCATATTCATCGAAGAGGTTCCCTTACCTGGCATAGCCATTCCCGCCATATTTGAAATAGTGGCCGGCGATTCTCCAAGCGCTCTACCATAGCTGAAGTATATCAGATTTGCAAGCCTAGATAGAACCAATGCCTGGGTTGTAGAGTTGTTTAATACTTCTTTGCTTATACGTGAAGATATAGCCTCAGCTAAAAGGTCACTTATTCTATTTACTTTTGTCTTTATGTCATTAGACGTATTAGCGGTGCTGACAATAGTAGAAGCAGGTTTTGATTGAGTATTAATAGCAGTCCTTAAGCTATTCAGAGATGATGTTAATTCAGCTGCAACCCTTGGGTTTCTCTCTGCAATCTCTTTAGCCCATGAGGTGTCATTTACAATTGGATCATTTTGGTTTAGTAGACTTGTGGCAATATTTGCATGCTGCTCAGCCAGCTTGGCATTATCAGGAAAATTGTTTTCAGCAAGCTGTATTTGAGCTTCTATTTGATGCACCATTGTAAGAAATAAAGTGTTTT
>DATDNG010000359.1:0-7850 GCA_036518375.1 Nitrososphaeraceae archaeon
TCATGAATAATTGCCTCTGTATGTTGCAAGAATTCTTGAAATTCGTTTCCATTTGGATCCTTAACGAGGTCATTAAGATTCCAAGATCCAATTTTTGGGATCGCAAGAAGAGCCATAGAATCAAGCTGACTTTTACAAGTAATTAGAACTTTATGATCATGCATGTATTTGGCTTCTATACTGAATATTGGGTCCTGATGTGCTGATACATCATGTAGATGTAGCAGAGTTTTTTAAGAAATGGGCTAGATAAAGTTATGTAAAGCAATAGGCCAAAATAATCAATTTGGCCAAGTCTTTGTTTCCCTAGAGAAGACACAAACGTCTTTATCGCAAATTAAGGCGTATTCTTTTGATAATTTTTATTGCTCGTTGTTTTCTCAGTATGATAATAATAATGCTTTTCTAGGACCAGTTGATTAGCTATAATATGGCACGAGAAAAAGTAACGTTACCATTTGAAGTTGCCTACTCGGAAAAGCCAAGCGAAAAGTCAAAAAATATGAAGAGACTCGCATTCATTCTCAAGCCAGAAAACCTTGATGATATCATTTTATCACTTAAGGAAATGGGCCTGGAAGCTACGATCTATGATGTAAAGAGGGCAGGAAAAGATAAGGAAAGAGTCACTTCAGGTAGGGGAAGCGGTACGTCTGACCTTGGATATATTACAAGAAAAATTGTGGCTACGGTAGTGAGCTCTGATCACGTCAATGAAATTGTAGAGAGAATAAAAAAAACTCTGGATGGAGATAAGGCTGTTGTCATGATTTCAGGAGTAGACGATCTTATAATGCTCTAAAAGATACCATAACATAGCTGGCTACTATCTAGGAGGAGCCTACTTTCTTACAGATATTCTTGACGAGACGTCGGTAAACTATATTTATCTATACGAGATGGTGGTATTGTCTGGCATAAATATGTGCGTCATCAGCTAATCTATATCCACCTATACAATAATTGTAACGACATAAAGATGAAGGTATACAAGTATTACTTGTACGAATTTAAGCGCATTTAATATGATACTTTGAAAATACAGTCCAGATGTCTAAAACGAAGATCCACGTTGTTCAGTAGATGACTGCATAATAATAGTAAAAATAAAATAAATTGAGCTTGGTTTCCATTATGCCTGTCAGTATGTTCTAGTACCAACATGTCATTAGGAGTTTCAGCTACAACTGAGCTACCATGAGGAGAAATACACATGCCTACTGGATAGTCAGTAGCTGTTGGATTCTTGTCTGCCAATATAGCAAATGCTCCATAGCATGGCTTATACCAACATATAGACATGGTTCTGCAAATGTCGATTAGATCACGAAGGTGTCTATGTTTAGTCGTTCGAACCTTGGGTGCCGTATCTCAAGTAGTGCAGTTTTTTTAAGAAAATGGGCTAATAACTTTTTGAAGTGAACTGAACAAACCTTATCAACAGCAATTGATTAATGTAAATGATGAATAAATCTTTTCTGAATCATATTTATGTATGTTTAGTGAATTCGATAGGCATAATGATGCTAAAATACATTACGAACTAACTAAATTAATTAGATTCAAAGTTTATAGCATAAGCCACTAATAATGATATATAATTATTACAGGCGTATCTATTGACCACCGAACTATTGAAGGTCAATTATTCGATCAATAGTGTGGAATGACACTAGCTGTTACTTTATGATACTAAATGAATTTATCATATGTTCTATGACCCCTAAATATTTGTCGTATTGTGATCTTGTCTGAGTGTACGAAATGTTGTAAGCCTTGCCCTGCTTTATAGTCCATATGTTCATTGATTTAAATGGAATTTGTATAGCAGGATCTGGACTTACAAAAGTATACACTATTTTATGCGCAGGGATCCCTGCCAAAATAGTAGCATTTGAGTCAATAAGCTGAAAATGTGGTAAGGATTGTTTTGCTTTAGCCAAATTTGCATTAGTGTAGTTGTCCAAAGATATATTTTTCTTCAGAGTTTCGACTGATGCAGTAAATGTTGCTGGAGCGACATCAGAACTATTTTTTAATGTAGAGGTAAGAAGGGCTATGAATTTATCAGTATAAGGATGCTCATCTAGTTTCCAATTCGCAGGATAATCTATCTTTATTCCGTGATTAGGATTCGAATATACTAGGAAGTTATTTGCTGTTGTTGCATTGGAAGGCGCACCGGTACTATTCACTGTACTTTGTGCGACTGCTTTTTGTTGTTGAACAGTGTACAATGCAGTATTACCAATTAATGATAACAATACTATTGTTGTTGTTATAAAGAAAGTTAGACGAACTCTAGACATTGGTATTAAGAATTTGTTCTCTATATTTAGATATTTTCCTTAGGTAAGCATTGAATATACTCAATTAATAAAATTATCACTACAAATTCTGCTTTTAACAACTGAACTAAATAAAAGATAGTCAAAAAGAAAAAAGAGTAGGTTCTGTGTTTCTGCGTTTAGCTAAGCTGTTCCTGCAGCAGGTAGGCACTTGCCATTAGGCAATTCCGCTGCAGTTGGACTCCCTTTTGGAGGTACACATGTACCAGCCGGCTGGTCGTTTGCGGTTGAATTATTAGCAGCTAATACGGCAAATGCTCCACCCTTCAGAACATTCTGCATAGCATGGGTTACACCCACATAGAGACCTGGAGATGGAAATGTTGATTCAATTACCGAAGCTGATCCAGGCGGAATAGTCCATGTGTCGTCGTTCAAATCTTGGGTGCCGTATCTATCGACTACTGAGCCATCATGTACGCTTATTATTCCACCAATAAAGTGGAATGACACGAACTGATTGGGACCTGCATTGACAATGAACCACCTTGTTAATTCTCCTGGTTTGACTTTGAAGATTGATGCATTCTTGTTAAGCTCAATTTTGACAATTTGTCCAACTGCAGGCACATACTTGTGCGCCATACCATTGGTCAAGATCAAATCGGGCTGGTTGTTGATCATTTTGGTTATATTAAATGAACCAATTTTTCCTTTAGTACCTTTGAATAATCCTTGGTCTGCAGTGTTGTAATTTTCACCAAAAACTACGTAGAACTCTTTTGCTGGTTGCTCATTTGTAGGATGTACTATAATACCACCATACATACCATTGGCAATGTGTTCCCATATACCATTAAGAGCATCGGCGCTGCAATGATAGAAGAATGCCCCTGCATAGGTACCTTCTAGTGTCCATGTCTTAGATTGACCAGGGGCTACGGAGCCAGAATTGGCCTTATCAGCACCATATCCTGCGTGGAAGTCCATACTATGTACTAATTTACCTTCGTTTTTCAATGTAATTTGTAAAGTATCTCCCTGATCAATTGCAACGACTGGACCGGGGATTGTGCCATTGAAAACCATAGCATTGTACTTGATTCCACCTGGATGGAGAGCATTATCCGGAGCTACTTGTACTACTTTTTCACTTGCAATAAATAGAACTTTTTTCGTTTTGCCTGCAGTGGCTTGCGCTTGTGCTTTAGATGGGAATGTTCCTGACATAAGAGGAATAAAAATGATTCCTGCAACAAGGACGCCTACTACTAGGCCAGCAATAACAGCAGTTTTCATTGGGTGGATAGTTATATAAGTATTATATAAATGATTCTTAAATGAGAATAACACAAGATTGTTGCTTTGATGGCACGTCTTAGATCTGAAAGGATGTCCACAACTATAGTTGGACGATAAGCCTAAACTATCGTATCCGTAATTTTTTTGCAAATTCCGAAAATATCCTCTAATTATATGCCATCTATAAGTTTTGCTTTCAATTAGAATATTATTTTGGGTCAGAAGTAGTTTTGTCGTTGTAAGAAGCCTGGAGAATTTCCTTGATAGCTCATCTTTCCGTGCCAAATCTTAAGCATAATGATAATCTATTTTGGTGGTATTCTAGTATGAGTGATAATCTATTTTGTGTAGTTTTAGCTTCTTTAGTGTAGCGAAATGATTATAGCACTTCTCACATTTCCACTTATTTTCTTTTGCTTGGTCATATCTTGTATAGGTTTCTGAGCCGCTTTGATACATACCTGTTTTGTTATTATAGCTAATGCGACTGTTAGCAATCTTGTACTTTAGCCTCAAATTCTCATTCAAAGGTTTTACGAACAATGGATCAATAATAGCATAAAAATAAACTAGTTAACATTGTATTTTTTCTTTGCTAAACAATTTTCACAAAACGGCCAGCCGGAATAAGATGACTTTTTTCGTTATTTGGTGTCATACAACTAGATCTAAATTACTTGTGTGGTTAATAAATGGACACGAATCAAGGCTCCTGAAAACCTGGTCTTGCAGCTAGGCTTAAATTGAGTTTTTGAATTTTACCGTCCCTTAGGACAGATAGACTAACAGTCTCCCCAACGGATTTCATTGATTCAATATATGCAAGAATATCATCAATTTTCCTCACAACCTTGCCATCTATTTTCTCAATTACATCTCCACCCAGTGCTATTTGCATTCCATTAATGGTAACTACCTTATTGCCTCCATGTAGCCCTCCTTTCTCTGCAGGACTTCCTGAAACTGTGTCAATGACAAGGAACCCTCGAGATTCTTTTAGCCCTATAGCATTTGCAATTTCTGGTGTCATGTTGGTACCTGAAAGTCCAATCCACGGATGACTGAAGGACCCTTTTGTTATCAATGAAGGTGCAACTTTGCTTATGGTATTGGATGGAATTGCAAATCCGATACCCGAGAACTCGCCTGTCGATGAAAAAATCGCTGAGTTTATTCCAACTACTTCTCCTCTCATATCTAGTAATGGCCCGCCAGAATTCCCCGGATTGATTGGCGCGTCTATCTGTATTATGCTAGGTATAGAGAACCGAGAACCCAAGCTTGCAGTGGAAGGAAGAAGTCTTCCAAGGCCGCTAATAATCCCCGCCGTCATTGAACCTGATAAACCAAATGGATTGCCAATTGCTGCTATTTGTTCACCCACGTCTAAGGCCCCTGAATTGCCCAAGGTTAATGGGAAAAGTGTGTCTTTTGGAACATCCTGTACATATAACACAGCGAGATCGGTAAAAGGATCAGAGCCAACTATATTAGCATGATATGTATTCCCGTCCATAAATGTAACATCAATATCTTTGTTTCCTGAAGCAACATGATAATTTGTAATGACATGCCTATTACGATCAAATATAAATCCAGATCCTAATCTAGCAGCAGATTGAATGGAGGAATCACTCCTGCTTGATATTTGGACTACTGATTTCTCAACTTTTGTGAATAATTCGGGGAGGGTCAGATCTCTTGCCGTTACAGGTATGGGTGTGCCCATCTGGCCTACCTGAAATGCCTCGTTACCCAAAGTAAAATCTCGACTAGGTATATTATTGCCAAAAAATAAAGCCAATAATTTGTCTACTGTCAACGAACTTTGGTCATTGATGGTGGATATAATGAACGCTGCTCCTGTTCCAACAGCAACAAGTATTGCTATCACAATTATGATCTTTTTGAACGTCAAATTGCCTTTATTGTCTTATTATTTTATTCATGCAGGTTCTTTAATACTTTATTACCCTGACTTTTGAGTAATTATGTGATGATTGTTTTTTCCATTATGGTATTAGAAGCAGCAGATGTTAATTGCAAAATTGTACATATCAAGCACCCATTTGTGGCGCTACAATGTAAGAGGAAATTGCGTGGTCATCAATCATACTCGCAACTCCGACGTTCACATTAAGGATTTTAATCTTCAATGCAGCAACCTCCTGAGCTGTTAAATTGTACCTTAGAGATAGAATATTTTTTACCTCGGACTCTGGATCAGATATTTTGTTTATTTGTGACTGTAAAGTAATATCTATCGGTTTCATTAGCAATGACGATGGGATCTTTGATGAGCTATCATTAAGAATTGAAAATACAATTTTAGAGGTGACTATTTCTCGGGGAAGGGATTCGAGTGCGTTGGCGGTATAGAATACCTGAACGTCAAGAATATTGACACCATCGATAGCTAGTTGGTTAGTAGTGCTTTCGTTGGAGGATAGCATTCCTTGCCTCTCAGTATTCAGATCAACACGTATCACAACAAAGCCTTCTACTAATTCTTTGGAATCATTTCCAATATTCAAGAGTTGGCGAATATCTTTGCATATTATCCCACTCGATGTTTGTGGTTGCATTGTCTTTACCATTGGACTGGTTTTTTTACCTTCATTAACTATGGCATTCCACAAAAATTTTACAGGGTAGTCTTGTTTATTGAAAATACCAATGTCTGTATCATAGTGTCCCGGCCTAAGCGGACCTTCATTTCCAATTATTGACCCACATTCAAATTTTGCATTATATGTAATACTTTTGATTTGAGAGATACCATTAATATTATTGCTACTGTTGGCCTGTTGGCTTGTAGCTGTATCAATAAACGTTGCAGTCGCGGGGTTTTTATCCGTATTTATTTGAACGATCTTGGATAATTTGTCTATCGAATATCCTTTCGGCGCATTTAGTTGTGTTACTATATATTTCCCTTGATTCAATCCTGAAATTGTAATAATTCCTGACGTTACCTTGTTTGTATCAGCCGGTCCATCATCCTTTATAGTATAATTTGCCGAGCCGACATTACGGTTGGAAGTTATCGAGTATTGTGCGCCAGGTAAAAAGATTCCATTATTGGAGGTTGTTACAATTGTGAGGGCACCCCTATGATTATTTGTAGCAAGAAGTCTGCTACTATTTACATTGTTATTCGAAACGACAATGGTCTTATCGACTAATTTGCCAGGAGAGGTCTGGATAAATTTTGAAAATATCTGTTTTGAAATTACAACCTTGGTCGTAAATGGTAATACAATTACAATTAGCAATGCAAAAATAATGATAATATAAGCAGTATAGTAGAAGTGTTTTGTTGGCATATAATGATTTATGTTTTTGGATTATTAATTTATACCATTACGATTATCAAGGATTAAATAACAGAATGATAGCAGATTCAACTACCAGAAATTATGATGCCTGACAAGCATACTTTCGTATATTGTTTCATCTTCTTTATCATTTTTGTATTATTTCTTCCGCCCTCAATACAATACTACCTTTACCAAAAAGCATATGCAGATGGTTTGACTCAAGAGAATTTACCTCCCGCTACTGTGGGTAACAGACAAGCAAGTCTTTTTGTCAAAGTTAATCCTCCAATCCTGACTACTGACAACAGGCAGAATGCATATATGCAATTTAGATTATTTGATGCAAACAACAACCAGACTATTCAACATGTTACCTATGAAATAACAGTTACAAGAGGAACTTCGTCATCGTCATCCAATGAGAAACCGCTTATGAGAGATTTTTTTCATGCACATAATGGGTTACTTACGTTAAAGATACAGCCCACACCAGGTGCTGTTACGATATATGGAGAGCAAGACCCATTCCAAAACGCTTGGGTAGCTGATCCTGGAGGAACTATAAACGTTAAAGGCCCTGTGCTATTAGAGGGCGGACTATATCACTTTCATGTTGAAATTTTTGGAATAGACAATGATAGAAATATATTCATTCCAGAAAATGCTCCAAAATTCGATTCATATCTTAGCGTTGGGGATGTTTATCGTAATAATTGGAATTACCAAAACCACAATTATAACACTACTCTTGTTTCATATTATGATAAAATAATCAACAATAAAATTAATTTTGATCCGATAAAGAAATCATTTTCTTGGTCAATGCCATTTAACTGGAATCTGACACGTCTTCAGAAACAACCCATTTTTGTCCATGAAGAGATGAGGCTTCCAAAATCTTGGAAAGGATTTGGAGATTCGACAAGATTCAATGCAACAG
>DATDNG010000360.1:0-8500 GCA_036518375.1 Nitrososphaeraceae archaeon
TTACCTCTATTACCAGCTGTTACCAATGAGACTAATACACAACTTGTACAGGAGAGATAAAGGAGACGGACTATAATGGCCACAGTTTATGTCATGAAATCTGAAATGGCACTTTGCTTTGAATCGTGTTCAATGCTGCTGCTACTACTATGTAAGTGTGATTTGTCATCTTCTTTCTTCTTGTCCTTATCGTCATTATTCCATGCCGCCTCTGGCAACCCAACCATCTTTCTGAAGATATTGGCAGTTCCCGGACCAAAACCAGCATAGTGATTATTAGCAGACACTATTGCAAGATTGATATTTTTTTTTCTTCCTACTCTTTCCTCTTGTTCCTTAATTGTTCTTTTAACTTTACTTGCCCATTTTTTCATTTCCATAACTCTATCCTTTTGTATCTTTCCAAAGTTCTTCTCGTCTATACTTCTATCACCAATAAATCTAAGATAAAGAAAATCAGTAGTAGCTATTGGAGGTGTCCTTAGTTCTGCAAGCTGGCTCCATACCATGCATATGTTATTATCAGTAAAGAAGTTGTATGCTAAATCTTGAAACCATGTTCTATCTCTAACTTCTACTGCATACCTGAACCTGCTATCTAATTCAGGTACTACATGTTGTCTCAGATTCTCTATTCCTTCAGTTATCTTTAGTGATGGAGGTAATTGTATTACTAATGCCAGAGTCTTTTCTTTAAGTGGTAGCATAGACTGGAAGAAGTACTCTAGTTCTCTGCTAACATCCTTTAGACGTTTATCATGTGTGATAACTTTTGGAAACTTGGCTGTGAACTTAAAATTGTCGGGTGTCTTGTTGAACCAATTTTTAACTGTGAAAACATTAGGTGTTCTATAAAAGGAAGAATCAATCTCTACATAGTTAAAGACAGAAGCATAAAACTTTAGCCAATCAGAAGAAGAATCTAGATTGGAAGGATAGAATTGTCCTTGCCAAGCTGAATAACTCCATCCAGAGCATCCAATATAGTATTGCAATTAAGACAGATCTCCCTATTTATTATATAATCATAAGAAGGAGCTTGGAATAAAGATTTTCTCATATACCTGTAGCATATGCTTATAGTCTTCTGGTTATGTCTGCCTGACAGTTAGGACATAAGGCTTGACAATTTGATTAGAAAGCATTTGATTAGAAAGCTAGATAAAAAATTTCTGATCGTATAGGTTTCGTATATAGTACGTATATCGTATCACAAATATAGTTTGCAAACCCCAATCATCATGATCATCATAAGCAAACCCCCTTACAGCAAAATTACAGTAAGGTATCTTAGATCTTTTCCTACTGCTGTTGTTGATGTTGATCTAGATAGTTGTTCTAGCTATTACCAACTGAGTCAATAATTACTCTTCATCTTAAATAATGCCATATTGCAATACCATAAATGTCTGAACGCGATCAGAGAACGATTTTAGTAACAGGTTCAGCAGGAAATGTTGGCACGGAACTGATAAAGCAGCTTTCTAATTCAGATGCTATCTTTAGAACGGGATTCAGTTCAAATGAGAGCGCAGATAAGATAAGAAAAATTTCGAGTAGAGCACAGCTGGTGCAGTTAGATTTCGATAAACCAGAAACTCTTAGTAGAGCTGCCGTTGTGTTAATGTTGCCATTGCTTCATTCTTCCGTCTGCGTCTGGTTTCCCATGCTTTCAATGTTTTTTCCCTATAATTAACAGTCGCATATCCATTCTCTTTCCAATTCTTCCAACCTTTCAAACTAGCAGTACGGAATATTCCACTATTTCGTTTGGTTTCTAACATCTTCGCAATCACAACAGGATCGTGTTTCTTACCTATATGATGTAATTGATAGTGCTTTGAGTTAATCAATCCTTGCAGATTCTCTATCCTGTTGTCGTCTCTTACATGGTTGATATGATGGATATTAGTCCAAGGTAAAGTACAACATTTGTAAAATTCTTCATATATTATAATATGCTCATAGACACGTCCATTTTTATCCGCTCTATGATGTTCTGGTCTATGAACCATTATGTAACCAGAACCGTGTTTTAGTCTTCCTCCTTTCCATCTTGCATTACGTTCACCTTTACTATTATGGCCGTTTATGAATCTCCTATGTCTTCCGTTACTGTCTATAGAACTTCGTGATTGACCACAGCCACATTCGCATAACTTTAAATCATTCACTTTAGAAGTCTCTTTCATCATGCCTAATCCACATGATGGAGCATCATAGAAAGCTAAATACTTTCTATCGATGTTCTTATTACTCCTCATCTATAATCTCATATTCATCATATGGTCTTGTATTAAAGAAAGGTTAGAACAGTTCGACCATTTTATCTGAAAACAATAACAATCTAAGTTCCAATACCTATATTGGATAATTCCTTTGTCATTTGTCCGCAATCTGGTATAAGGGTCGTCAGTCCTTACTAGTCGTATTCTTTTACCAGCAACTATCATCTAAGCTTAGTCTTTTAATAAGATCAGAGACAACCTTGCTATTCTTCATTTCCTCATAGCTTTCAAGGTTTGGAAAACGTAAGTATGTGTCTCTATCTTTTATCTCCGAGCTAGTTACCTCTTTTGGAACTTCAGGTTGTTCTCTTGCTTGCAACCACGGAAAGTAACGTAAATAATATGAGAATAATAGTTTTGATATGTCTTTGCTAAAGCTAGGTTCCTCAGGTATGTCTTCTTGCTCAATAAGATGAAACACACGGACAGCAATTTCAATTTGCTCTATATGAGTTACGAATGCATTTATCTTTCTGTTTGATCCTTTATGGAATATCTTCTTCTGTTGTTTTCCGTTGAATGGGAAGCTATCTCATACTAATATCCAATAAAAATATTAATAGTTGTATGTCTCAATTCTTATACCTCAGAATCTTTTTACTTCAACTCCCTTGAGTATTTAGTTCCGAACCAGCAAAGATGTAGGGTGGATCTCGGCATGACCACCTTCGCGCACATCAATTATGTATGCTCCAGTTACCTTCAAGTGGTCTCCCACTTTAGGAAGAGTAAAAATAGGTCCATTATATCCATTACATGCTCCTATTTTGAAGGGTTCAACTGTGGTTAAATTCATTGGTCTTTGACAGATTAATTCGACCCAAATCCCTCCTTTCATTTTATCATTGAAATTTCCTATCGTAACCATGTTGCTATATGGTTTGTCCAATTTCAAAGCTATAACTGCATCTCCATCAGGTGGAAAACGTACCACCGACACATTTCCTGTCACTGTGACACATGGGTTGAGCATTATGAACCTTGGTGGTCCTGGTAATGCCATAAAGTTCCATAGTGAAGGATTACATTTATCTGCGCTAGCGCCTGTCTTTTGAGCTGTAGAGAAATTTCCAAATAACTCTTGTACCTGTTGGGTGTGTGTCTTTTGACTTAGCTCTGGTGTGAATTTTTGATCGAAATATTTAGTAAAGTTTGGTGCATATGCTAAGTTATTTGTGAAAGGATGTTTTAACAACTGATCTCTTTGAGTTTCGTTCGCGGGATGCTTCAAGAGTTCATTTACCTGAAGTCCATAGCATAAGGCAGCAGGACGGTGTACCAACTTATCTAGTGGAACTTTATAGCATGTCCTATCTACTCCACTCAAGAGACTCTTAAATTGTACAGTCGGACTTGCATACACAAATGAATTGTTATTATTAGAGGAAGTTTCAATCAGTAAGGAGACAGATGGGAGAAATGAAGAATTTGATGATAATAATGGTAAGTGTGATGGCGTTTCTGTAGTAGACGCATTTCCTGTACTATTTGAGCTGCTGATTGCTGTTACGGATAGGATTGCAACCAAGAGAGCAGCAATCAAGAGAGTTCTAACAAGTAAATTGATTTTGTACATTATAGAATACACGTTATTAATGGTCGTTAATAGTGTGTAATAAATAGTCGTTAAGCAAGAAAAATCTGAATATTCTTTACATTCTAACTAGAATGCAATTTCTTATGAAAGGTGGTCTTAATGGAGGAGTTTCTAACATCTTCATCTGTAATCACAGGCTTTGAAGCAAGGCCATACTGATGCCTCAGAGATATCTGTTGTTTTATCGTGGTATCTGAGGAATACGATGATCCTATATGTCCAATAAAGATATTATTATTGCAAGTGATACACCAATGTCTGTTGTAATGCTGCTATTGTTCGCAGGTAGTTGATTTAATCCAAATCATGATATCCTGCTTCTACCCAATCGCAGACTTCAAAGAATGTTGCTTTAAATCCATACTTGTCTAAGTCTAAGATTTTGCAACTCTATCCGATTTGTGATAGCGGACGTCTGCACAAACCACCCCTCATAAGAATAATAATAATGTTGACAACATAGCAATTCTCAAGAATGGAGCAAATACAATTTACTCTCTTTTGAATGAAGATTTCAAATTTGTTGACTGATATCAGATTCATGCAACAATGCAACCTCAAATCACTAAAACAGCAACTTGCTGATTTATTAGAAGAAGATGCTAAAGCCGACAAATTAAGAAGCTTACCATTGTATAGCCGCAGAATGACTGGCTGGAAATTCGTATGTTCAAAATGTTATGATATGGTCTACGAGCAATCACAAGTGTGCTAAGATAGATAGATAGATAATGGCGCTCATAATGATCTTCGCTTTCCTTTGGAACGTAAAAGTTAGTTATAGGGCTCTTTGTAGTATTCATAATTAAAGTATAGTTGCTGTGGTTGTCGTATCTGTTTGTTTCGAATTATCGTATCATCAGTATCTATGCTATTTATTTGTAGAATAGATACTGTTCCCAGACAATCAGAGCCATCTATCTGGGAACGCGGTATAGCAGATGAATACGCCAGTTTAGATATTCTGTTGTATTACTTTATGATATGCTACTTCGGATGGCACAGAGGATGAAGGCAGAGGACGCAATAGTCGTTTTGATTCAATCAGATCCTACCTTATTTAAGATACAACAAGACAGGTATTATCTTTATTCGAGTTTCTCTTGAACTATTTCGTCTTTATCTTCACTTTTGTAATCATCAATGTTGGGTTTTTTATCAGGACGATCCTTTAGTGACTTAACTGCCTTAACGGCATTATCTTTCTCATTCTTTTCGGACATCGCTGATAAAGGATAGGCAATAACATTTATTATAATTACATTATTTTTTCTGGTTCTGTGCTTTGAATAAAGATCTACAAATTCAATTTTTTTAATAAATGAAGTCCATTTTCAAGCATACCATGATTATTGTTTAGATATATCGCTTTCTTGTCTGCGTTTGCTTTTTTAACTGATGTTAATATCGCATTGAGTTCTGTTTGTGAATAAATATATCTATACCATTCCTTATAACCATGTATTCTAAGATATACTGTTTTATTTGTGACAATTCTATCACGAGGAAGCCCACGAGCATCAACTGAACAAAATACAATTCCTATATTTTCAATCCTATCTATTGCTTTCCACCATGATGGATCTCTGAATTCTATAACGGCTTTATGATTATTATTTGGTAGCTTCTATCACCTTCTTAAAATATCTCTGTTTGAGACCAAAGTTGATAAATTAGGGGCTATAATGGCTAGTAAATTTTTATGCCATAATATCAAAGTGTGCTTTGCATTCTGTTGTATTTCTTATTTTTAGTTTTAATAGTCATGCTGATAGTTTAGTGTCGTCTTCCTGATTATCAGACGGATTAATCATATATATAAAGACAATCCAACTCTCCCTGTCTGTATCAAGTATTATTATTTCTATGTATTGCTACGGTCCTTTGAATTCCACTACAGAGTAAAATGCATTTTTGCCCGAATCGTCAAAGTTAAGATGTGGTGTACTAATATGCATAATCCTTGACTTTGCTGCTTCTGCAAGCTTCCATATGAATCCTTTTGGCAGCTGTATTTTGGTTTCTTGTTCCTCTCCAGTCACAGGGTTTTTGAAGCTTTCAATCTGTACATTCATAAGATCAGGTACTGAAAAGCTACTTTTCTTTCCATCTATATTCACATTGATATCAACAGCCTGTGGATCAAGTGAATATTTTATAGTACCAGCAAACCATGCAAAGGGACCTTCCCCTTTGGCCTGACCAGAAAATATACTAATAGATGCTTTTCTTTGATCTTCGCTTGCTTCCTTTGTAATGAACAGCTGAAAAGTGCCATTACCTTCATGGATAGCCTTTGGCCATGAGTATACAGCAACTATATCGAGACCACCTATTTTCACATCTCCATAATTTCCTGATTGGATGTGGTATAATACCAAAGCTCTGCAGAAACCTCCTGTCGGAAAGCCGCTAAAGTTACAAGGACAGCCATAGTCACAATTGCAGGTTTCAACATAGTCTGCTTTCATATACCATTTTGGAATTTGTTGTTCACGGATTGAGGACAAAGTTATTGCAGGTATTGATTTCTTCATTATACCAATCAAGTCCAAAATGAATATAAGCATTAGATAACATGGTTAATGGAGTAACGAGGAGCAGAGGGTAGCGGCTTATTTCTTGATATAGTATGATAACGCCTGAATCATTGTCTCTTATTATTTTCAGCAGACATCAGATAAGATATTAACTTCAGCCTTTTTGAAGCTGCATATAGAGTACTAAAGAGAAAAGTCTTAATTGCTGGCAGTGTCGAGTGGTTTGCCAATACTGTAGAAATTGGGTGTTCTCAAGCCCCAATCCTAGAACTCCAAGATCAGTATCAAAACCTTCAAGATAAAGTCCAAGGCCTTCTAAATAATTTCCCGGCCATGTAATACAGAATGCAAGAATCAGAGAAAAATCTGCAGTATAACCAACAAAGAATAATGGAACAAACTGACGCTCTGAACACGCTTCAACAGCAGACTCGTTACTTAAGATCTTGTCAAATCAGATAGTGGATAATACAATGGTTGCAGCAGTCAAAGCAAAATTAGCTTAAAAAAGCTTAACAGCCTTTGTATGTTGGTCTAACAGATCTGCAAGTTCTTGTTCTAATGCTTTGATATCATCATGATTCTTATAACTATTATTACCACGAGTCCTAAGAAGGACTTTTAGTTTAAAAAACTTGGTTCATTAGCTGTTATTTTCTTCAATAGACAAATTCAAGGTTGCAATATAAAGGAGGGCATATCTACATTAGAAGGGAAATTGATAGCAAAAGAACAAAGGGTTGCAGTTGTTACTGGTAGTTCAACTGGCATTGGATTTGAAACTTGTCTGCTGTTTGCTCGCAGTGGAATTCGCACTTATGCAACGATGAGAGATTTGGCTAAGGCTGATATGATTAAAAATATTGCAGAAAAAGAAAAGCTTCCACTAATAGTCATCCAAATGGATGTAGATAAAGACGATTCTGTAGTAAGAGCCTTCAAAGAAATATGTAATGATGAGAGAGGAATAACAATTGATATTTTGGTAAATAATGCCGGGTTTGGACTATTTGGCGCCCTAGAAGATCAACCGATCGATGATATCAAAAAACAATTTGAAACAAATCTCTTCGGAGCAATTAGAACTATACAGCAAGTACTACCTATAATGAGAAATCAAAGACGTGGAATTATCGTTAATATTTCCTCGCTGGCAGGTTATGTTGGATTTCCTGCATCATCAGTTTATAATAGTACAAAGTTTGCATTAGAAGGATTGAGTGAATCTTTAGCTTATGAGATAGAACCATATGGAATTAGTGTAGTACTCATTGAACCGGGCGTAATTAACACGAGTTTTGTAAAAAATATTATAATACCAGATAATACTCAACCGATTTCGTCATCTCTACTGTCATCTTCATCTCCTCCTTCCGCATCACTGACCATGGCTGCCGCCTCATCCTCTTCCGCAACAATCGGTAGTGCTAAATATTCAGATAATTCTGAATCTAACAGAGAAACTACCAAATATGCAAATGTGGTAGAGAAGTTTCTATCTCACTACTATCCAGCTATGAGAAATGCACCAGAGCCTAAGGAAGTTGCTAAAGTGATACTTGAAAGCATTGAGGCTTCAGTAGTTTTCTCTAGACAAGGAACTAATAATAATTTCTTTAAATATCCTGTTGGCGAGGATGCAAAAATGTATGCAGATGCAAAAAGGAAAATGAGTGATTCCGAATTGCATTCTTTTGTAGCTAAAAGGATACTCTCATAACATGCAAGATAACCAAGTTTAGTTTAGCCTCTTGTTGAAATTGGTGTCTATCTTAGCTATACAAAGAAGTTTTACCATTTCGTTACTTAATCCAGTCTCTTCCTGTATTTCCTTCAGAGCCTGCGAGAGTGGATCTTTATCTTCAATATACCCGCATATGAGATATAGAGAAAGGGCAATGAACTTTAAAGGTGGCGTCCTTGATGAAAGGTCAACCATATTACATAGGAGTAATCTAACAAAATAGTTGCATACTCCTAGTCATGATATATCACTAACTATATCGATACATAGAGTTCGTATGCAAGCCATGACACATCACCACCTATTTTCTTGTATTTAACTCTACTTTGGG
>DATDNG010000361.1:0-2132 GCA_036518375.1 Nitrososphaeraceae archaeon
AACAACAGCGCAAAGACAGAATTTCAGATATTATGCTAACACTTGAAAAGCAGGGTTTCATAAGTTCAATTAAGACTTCTGATTCTACATTCTATCATGTGACAGATAAGGGAGGTGAAGCATATTTAAGATGGGTTAAGAGCTTTCTGAATTTTACTAGATCAGCTTATGGGTTAGAAGATACTAACGGTAGTTGATATGATGCGTAATAATAAAATTGTAAAGTTAAAATGCATCATCCATATATCATAACTATTATTAATTATTCTGTCCTTTAAATTCTATGGTGTAAGTAAAGGTCTTTCGATTATTATCATATATCCTATTTTTTTATCCTTTGGATGCAATGCTAGATTATGTGCATCTGAAGTTGCATCATCACCTATAATCAAGGCCAAACTAACACTATTTTTTGTTATAGAGATATATCTAGACAACAAGCTATAATAAGACAAAATAGTATTTGCATCTATAGCACCATTTACAAATTTAACTATTGCAGAACCATAGTTTTGAAGAGCTGTTTTAAGGTCTTGATAACTGTTGTTTTCTGTTGGCTTTATATTATCTTTGTCTATGACTATATCGAATTGCGTTGTTATTGCCGTCTTTTCTTCCTTACCAAAAGCAACATCGAAAAATTCATTATAATTGTCTCTTGAGGAAATATACTCGCGAAGCTGTGGGCCTATTTCTTGTACTGTTTCTGCTATTGCACGGACTGCTTCTTCCCTAGTTCTGCTACCCATTGAGATATTTATTCCAGCTGATATAGAGTTTCGCTCAAAGGTGTCAGCCCACCGTTCAAGAACTCTTTTAGACTTTATCGTCAAACGTAGCAAAAAAAGTAAAGCAACTATGGAAGCAACAGAAAAAACTGTAATTATAGGATCAAATGAAAAGGGAAGATGTTCATGAACTTCTAGCAAGTCTAATGTTGATAGAATGAATAGACCGATTACTATACCAATTATTAGGTAAGAATTTTTTTCTATTGAACGTACTAGTGTTGCAGCCCTATGAGCGTATCTTGTGGCTAATGTGGGAGATTCAGATGATAATATATTATCATCATTATTATTGGCTTTATTTTTATCTTCATCATTTTCCTTGTTGGAGCCATTAGAACTCATAGATAAATTTCATATTCAAATGTTCGTTTTCACAATATATAAAGCTGTAGGGCAACTAAGTTCACCGCTCGGAAAACTAAGTTACTCCTATTCTATTATAGTTGCTTCAGGTATTTGTCCATATGAAAAAAACTAACATGCTTATTGGTGTTGCATATGATAATGCAACAGAGAGCGAGAAGGAGTTCATTCATGAACATGAGTTTGTCCAAGCAAGAGGTAACGGAATAGATAGGTTCTTTATCAAGTGTATTAATTGCGGAACATACTACTGTGACCTTTGTGGCAAGAGTTTAAAAAACATCAATAGAGGGTCTTACAAATGAAAAAATATAATAACACTAAAACAATAATTGCTGTATCTAATAAACCTGCAATATTAGTATATGTTGTTACTGCACTAATGATTTGTACTGGTGCCTTATACTTTATTGTAGCTTCCCAAGATTACTCTGAACTTTCACAATCATCAACTAGTAGTAGTAGCAATAACACCGATAGCAAAGAGGAGGTAGATACAATCGCAACTGTAAATGAAATAATATTCTTCATTGTTGTTGGTATAGCTTACATTGCAGCTGGAATATGGATGGCTGAGAACAAATACTATAGTAAGGTACCCTACATACTAGCTGCTATAGGTTCGGTAGCACTCATTGCATTTTACATATCAACAAGAACTGTAAATATTCCTTCTATAGGAATACAAGACGATATAGGTACAATAGACATACTTTCCAAGGTGATGCAAGCAGCTATAGCTGGTATATCAATATACATTGTCAAATCGTCAACTATAATATGGAGAAGTGCAACAACAAGAACAACATCGCCATCATCATCACCAGTAGAAGTACTAGAATATGAAGTCCAAAAAATCCGAAATAAGGACGAAAACCAGAACAGAAACAAAGATGGCACTTCTAGCTAGTAGTAAAGTCGTCTGACAGACTATCATTTTTTAGGCAAAGCCATGCTATGAACCTCAAAAAGAATTCT
>DATDNG010000362.1:0-3071 GCA_036518375.1 Nitrososphaeraceae archaeon
ACTAGAACAAGGAGAAGCTGATGCAATTCCAGCTTACAAACATGAAGCTGTTGAGAGAGGATTTCCATTTATCAGCCTTCCTCCACAGATAAACCTAGGTAATCCAGACTTTACAAATTATTATAAACAAGCTAGTTGCACTACCACCACACCACAACAACAAGATGGAAGTTTAACATATGGTAAACCAATAGTATTTGATATCACTATTCCAAATACTGTTCGAAATAACGCAGGTACAATTCAATTTGTCAAGTTTATGCTTTCCAAAGCAGCAAAGACAATTTTAGAGAACCATGGGTTTAATACAATTATGCCCTTGATACATGGAGGTAATGTATCGTCTATACCAAAAGAGATATCTTCTAATATAATTATCAATTAATAAAATTTGAAGGCTTGGGCGAGTTGTCGTTATTTACTATTTTGCTTTTGATTTTAGCCATAATTTTCCTCGCATATATTATGCTTCCTGTTTTGGGCATAGTCTTAAGGCTTGGTTTACTTCATCAGGATGATCTAACAACTGCTGCTGTACTAAATCCTCAAACTATGTCAGCTATGCTACTAAGTTTGCAGACAGCTACGATTTCAACGGCTATCTGTACATTTATGGGAATACCTCTTGCATACCTTATTGCAAGGAGTAAATCACGATTTACCTTACTCCTTCGGATAGCTATGGCGATGCCATTAGCTATACCTCCACTTATCTCAGGAGCTCTGCTCCTTAATATTTATGGAGAAGCTTCACCATTGGGAATGCTGGCTGAAAATACAGGTTTTAGATTGACTCAATCACCTATAGGGATCGTCTTAGCTCAGGTCTTTGTAATATCACCCTTTGTAGTTTTAACTGCGTCTGCTGGTATAGAAAGAGTTGACAAACATTATGAATACGCTTCTAGAATCCTTGGCAGGAATGCTGCTCTGACGTTCTTTAGCGTAACTATACCTTTAGCTTCAAAGGAGATAGCAGCAGGTATTATTCTTGCATGGATTAGGGCCATGGGTGAATTTGGAGCCAATGTAATGATGGCTTATAATCCAAAGACCATTTCAATACAGCTTTGGGAATACAATGCCTTAGGTGGACTTAAACTTGTAATACCGGGAGTTCTAATTGTTATGATAATCTCATTTGCTTCACTGGCATTCTGGTTTTGGGTCATAGATCTTGGAAGAAAAAGAGAAAGTAGAAGAACAAGTAGAGTAGCTTTGGGTGTTCATTATAATGATGATCAGCGTTGAAGGGCTGTCTAAAAGATTAGGCAATTTCCAGTTCGGACCATTGAATCTACAAGTTGGTGAAGGAGAAGTTCTCGTAGTTTTAGGAGAGAATGGTTCTGGAAAGACCACTCTGCTTAATCTAGTAGCCGGCATATTGAAACCTGACAAAGGGAGGATTTTTCTTAATCAAAACCTCTTAAATGATGTACCTATTGAGAAGAGAAGAGTCGCCTACGTATTCCAAAAATTATATCTCTTTCCACACTTGAATGTATTTGCTAATATCACATTTGGCTTGCGGCGATGGCGACGACAACAACAAAAAGGAGACAGAGTAGTTGATATATCAACTACAAGGACTGGGGAAATCATTTCAATGCTTGGTATAGAGTCATTACTACTATCAAGAGATATTCAAAGCCTAAGTGCTGGCGAGCAGCAGAAAGTTGCATTAGCTAGAGCACTTGTAATAGAACCCCACCTTCTTCTGATGGATGAGCCCCTTACAAATCTAGATATTGCATCTAAAATCAATCTAATGCAAGAACTTAGGAAAATCCTTACTAAGGTAAAGATCCCAGTAATTTATGTCACTCATTATCCAAATGAAGCGTTTGGTTTAGCCGATAAAATATTGATTCTAAATAACGGAAGCATCATCGAGGAAGGAACAAAAGACGAAGTTATGCTTAGACCTAAGACACAATTTACTAAAATGCTGATTGGAACTTTATGGTTCTAAACTACTATATATCCTAAGTTCTTTGGGGTACTAATGGAGTCTGATCCGAGTTACTTTGGCCAAATATAGATTTGCGATTGATTAGCAGTTTTACAGACATTCTGTCGGGAGATAAACAATATAATCAGATTTACTAGAAGTGCTCGGGATTCACTTCTGGTGCCAGTATCTATATTTTACGATTCCTTTATTTGTTATTATAGTCTCAACTGATGTCATTTTGCCTGCTAAGTTGGAGATACTTTCGTTAAATATACCTACGAATATATTCCCTGCAACCGTTTTGTTCTAGAAGTCATTCGCAATAGTCAGCCAAGGTCAACTTCGACAACATACCAAATCAATCCGCCACTAGACTAATAATAATATAATATAAAAATAATTGTTAGTCTACGCTATCTTTTTATGAACTATGGTTCTTTTTTAGTGTTAGAGATGTTATCTTATATAAGGATCGACAGGCCTAGGGCAAACAGCATTATGTCAGAACTGTGAAGCTTTTCTTACGACGTAAATTTTAACGAATCAGTTGAATCATACCTAGCCTATTGTCATCTGTATCAAAAAACGATACATATAAGCCGACTCCCGGTATATCCACTGGCTCACCAAGCACCTTACCTCCTGACTTTTCTGCATTCATTTATGTGCTACCTAATATCCCCTGTATTATATCGGTTCCATTTTGACACTGTATTATTACTATTGTATTGTAGCTCAATACCTTATGCATACTCTTTCAATCAGACTTTAGGATTTGAGTAGATAGCCACTATTACTTGACATAGTCAAGGACTCTTATATGTAGATGCGGCTAGCAGTACTATTAAATGCATAGAAGATAGTAGACAAGACTGACTTTAACGGCAAGCCAATAAAAAAAGTTCAATTCATAGTAGTAGATCCTCGAATCTAACATCCGTATTTCAAGTCTAAAGATAAAGATAGAGAACAGCTAAAAAGTTCACCTTTTTCTGCTTCCTCAGATAGTAGCAATGAAGATGACAACAAAGAATCTAAGGAGCCTGATTATGATGAAGATGAAAAGTCCAATAAAGCAGGTGAAGAAAAACGAGAAGAGGAAACGGGATAAATAACA
>DATDNG010000363.1:0-5205 GCA_036518375.1 Nitrososphaeraceae archaeon
GGCGCTAGACTCACCATATATTGGACACGTAGTAAGGGAAACTTTTGACAAGATAGTAATATTTGGAGAAGGAAATGATAGATATGATATACCCAAATCTGAAATTCAAACTACTGGCAGAAATGTGTTAATTGGTCTTAAACTTTATGAAATTGCAAAAAAATACAAAGTAAGACGTGACGAACCATTGCCCACCAGCAGACCGATAGAAGAATGGACTCAAGGTGAAAATATAGACTTGGCAACATACGAGAGAAAATATCCAAAGGGGTTGTTTAACAAAGGGGTGCGAGTCCTAAATGAAGACCATGTAGGTCATATAATGAAAGAAACAGATGATAAGATAGTAATATTTGGTGACTACAACTATAGATTTGACGTTCCTAAATCAGAAATAAAAGAAGTAGGCAGAAATGTGATTTTGAATATGGATTTTCCAGAATTAGCAAGCAAATACAAAGTAGATAGGAATGCTCCGTTACCTACAGGAGAGCCTATCGAAAAGATAAATGATGAAACATATCTAGAGCAATACTATGATTACAAAGAAATTAAAGAAGAAAAACGGACAAGAAGAAATCAAAATAAAAAAACAGCTAGAAGGTCTAGATTAGCTTATAGAAAAGCAGAGGTAGAGAAAGAGCATGATAGAGACAGGCAAAATATTGCGACCAAATCAATTGCTAATATGATAATGGGTAGAAACAATGGGAATAACAATTATTCTAAAAATCTGATATCACCATCAACATCGGCAACTATTCCCATAGAAGTAGTTGATACGCAAACGTTGGTTGCTAAAACTCAGGATAGAATGTTGAAGGCATTAGAGGGCCAATATCTATATGATTCGTCATTGAAGGATAGTCAAGCTTTTCTCTTCAATCATGTAAATTCAAAAGTATCACTTGTGATTATGTATGCCGATTTAGTTGGTTCGACTAATATGAGTATGACATTGCCAGTTGATAAAATGGTTACCATGATTAGAGCCTTTACATATGAAATGACTAGTACTGTGAGGATCTATGGCGGTTATGTACTAAAATATGTAGGCGATGCCATAATTGCTTTTTTCCCATCTGGCTACAACAAATTGTTAGCATGTGATAAAGCTGTCCAATGTGCAAATTCAATGATAACAGTAATAAAAAAAGGGATAAATCCTATATTAAATCAATATGATTATCCTGATCTTTGTGTTAAAATAGGTATAGATGAGGGCGACGAAAATGTAATAGTACAATATGGGCATGATAAAAGCTCTCTTATTGACATTCTTGGATATTGCATGAGTATAACTTCAAAGATGACTTCATTAACTGATCCCGATAAAATAACAATAGGTAAAGATGTTTATGATATATTGCATCCAGAAATTAAAAGCAAATTTACGGAAATCAAAGATAATATTGATGACTGGAAATACACAGGTAGACGTACAGGCGAACTTTACAAACTTTACACATCACAAAATTAGTATATTATAATAACTCCACAAGACTTGTAATATTTTGTTGTAAATATATTGGAATCTGGTATTTGTATTTTGGTCAAATATGTCAAATATGTCAAATAAATGGTCAAATAGCTAGTCAAATAGATCAGATTGTAGCCTCGCTACCTATACTGAAAAACAAACCTAATGCAATATATTTTTGAGACTTGCCCATAGCCCATGACACCGATGCAAAAGGGAATGAAACGAACGTCCTTGTCTGGCGACAATTAAGAATGTAAAAGACGTAAGGCGATTAATTGTACCGCCCATGTGGATGCAACTGTTACTAAAAACCCCATTTCTTTTTTAATCCTTACAACCCGTGTTGCGACAGGTCAGTGACTCTGCCGCTGATTGGGTCTTAGTATTCCAGGAACCATTTCTGTATAGTCATAAGATATTGCGCTTTGCCAAGACTTATTTATTTATAAGCATCGACTAGGCTGATAAAAGTGGATGTATAAACGTGCAACAAACCAAGATCCCAACAATATCCATACGTGCAAATATTTGTATTGTCCTGATGAAATAGATTTAGTTCAACCTTTTAGCAAAAAAGCGTACCGTATTTTGATGAATAATAAAAGATCAAGATGAAAAAATAAGAATAAGAACATGGATAGGCATATGAACATATACAATGAGAGATTCTCAACCTTCTTCTTCTCCAGCTCATTCTGTTTCGCAGCCATGGAGACGAACAGATTTTGCTAAGAAATTAAATAAATTCTTAAAAACGGCAGAGGAACATATTCTAAAAGAAGCTAATCCTGGTGGTCATTATACTGCAATATGGCCTAGAGAATTAGTAGGCTAAATTTTACTGGAGATACTTATACAAATGCTGTACAAATGCCTCAAATGGCAAAACAATACAGTTGTATTGTTATTCCATAATTATCAGCAATGATATCTATAATAATACTACATAGATGCATATTGCATATTGAATTTTGCATTTATTGGATCATGACATATACATTTTCATTTTTTCTCAACAGTTTGACAGGAAATGTGATGCAGGCTAGTCCTACTTTGTTAGGGTGAATGGCAATAGATATCAAGGATTTGAAATAGAAGTCTTCTAGTAACGATGATATTTGTGAATGTGGACATATGCGCCGCATTCACTTCAACTCTACCCTGGGTAGAAAGATAAGACCATGTTCACATGTGGGTTGTGTATGTCTTAACTTTAAATCTTATACTCAGACTAAAATGAAATATGCTATTGCTATCAGTTGATAGGATCTGTTCTACAATCAATCTTCTTGCTTCCAACGATTGGTCAATAGAAGGACGTTGTCAGAAGAAATGCAAAGTTACTAGATTACCTTTTTTCTTTTATCCACAAAAAAGTCGAAGAGAAATAATATAGATTTATCAATCACTGAAATAAAAACATGCATACAATGATAGGTTTACATCTTAAGCAACGGTATTGTCGTGCTGAGGATATGTATATGAATGGATGCATGTATTTCGACTACATGTATCTAGAGTAAATATGCAAAATTGATGATGATAATATTCATAATCTATACCTATATGAGTGCTGTCTCAATACAATCTTGCAATCTATGTCAATGCGGCTGAAACTATAGACAAATCTATAGTTTGGATTTCGTTATATAATACGTTTAGACTATAAATATATTACAACCATGTCAAATTGTGTATATAATATCCAAATGCAAATTTATCATGCTTTAGCCTTACTGCTCTCACTTACCCTATAGTCTAAAACTTTTATTAAAGATGAAAAGTATAGCATTTATAATGTCAATTGCTAAAATTGAGGAGATCGTTGGCACTTCTGACAAAGGATGGGAGGATGCTGCTCAAGTTGCAGTAAATGAAGCAATAAAGACAGTGCGAGGAATACATGGAATAGAAGTAGTAGATCAGACAGCAAAAGTTGATTCTAACACAGGCAAAATTACCCAATATAGAACTTGTATTAAATTTTCATTTAGCGTAGAAAGATAGAATGCAGCAGATTACTAGGAATTCAAAACTAGGAAAGCAGATTTTACAACGATCTCTTGTTCATGCCACACTATTCTTCAGAGTATTTATTTTTCTTCTTTCTTTTGATCATGTATATCAAATACATTGTCCATTGCATATGCTAGTATGCATATACTAATATTATATGCAGAAGATGTTGTACATCATTCCAGAGATCTTGATCATCATAAGGGACTAATCAATGTTGTAGAAAGGAATTCATAGTCCTATCAATATACAATTTCTATATATGATGCATCAAATTTATAGTATGCATCAAATAAGTGATAATCGCTTGCATCAAAATTCTGATTCTGCTGTCATTTTAGCAATTCCATGTGGAGTAGTTATTGGCGAAAATCGTTATTATTCTTGTTGACAAAATGGTTGTCTTTTTTCTTCCTCTTCTAATATTTCATATGGATCTATTCCCAATTGTTCCATGTCTCGTTGTTTTTGTCGTAATTTTAAAGTTAAATTATCTTCCATTGCTTTAGGTTTAGGTTTATCATCTTCCTTTTCTTGTTGGTATTGGCCTGTATTTACTTCACCACCGCTATTATTATTATTATTATTATTATTATTATTGGTAGTAGTTTTACCTTCACCCTGATTCGACATTTACATGCACAATCGATAATAATATAGCATTTGTTATAACTAGATTAAAAAGCAAAAGATCTTCCTTCCTTACACCTTCTTATATTATGCTACCAACTGACTTCTCTACATCTGCCATGTCGTTATATTGTCTATCAGGAATCCTATTTATTACATCCAGAATTGCATTTGGATCTCCGGTTTCAACTTTGGATATGTTTCTCTTTGCATAATCCTTTAAACTATCTTTGTCCTTGGGAAAGTCTATTCCATACAATGCTTTTGCAACTGCAACTGCAGCTGCAGATACAGAATATGTAGCAGCGGTTCTTCCTCCTTTCTTACTTGGCTGCTCTGTTGCTTTAACTTTCTCTGCACTTCTCATCCTCTTCCTGCTCTTTAATTCACCTAGCGCTACTGCAACATCAGCGGAGTCTCTAAAAGTGCGAGAAGGAAGAGATTTTATTAAATTAAAGAGATCTTGCCCTACAGTAGAGATCTTTTGGGAAGCATATTGAACCAAATCTTCCTTTGACTTTGGATAGTGTATACCAGATAATACATTTTCAACATCTGCTGCAGAAGGGGCTTGTGGTGGATGAGAAGAAGCCATATGTCTCTCAAGGCGTGATTTCTGTTCAAAACCTTGTCCGCATATGCTGCACTCAAATTGGTGATTTGACATTTTTATTTATTTATCATCGTCCTTTTTTACTTGCTAACTTTTTACCTTACCTTATTTCTCCTAATGCTTTTTCTACATCTACCATGTTATGATATGTTTTGTCTGGTATTTCTCTTAAGGTATTAATTATATCCTCTGGCTCGTCTACCTTCATTTTATTTTTCTCTGCATAATCTATAACCTTACTTTTATTTTTTGGAAAATCTATCCCCGTGAGTAACTTTGCGATTGCAGCAGCTGAGGGTGCTTTTCTAGCAGCAGCTCTTCCACCTACCTTTCCTACTCTACCGGGAGCTTCTTCCCTTGAAAGCTGCTTTACTTGTTGAGCCATAGGAACTTCTTCCTTTTCTGGGAATTTTCCTTTCAGCAAAGGCTTCAACGGAACCTCTTGCTTTCTAAGCTGTAATTC
>DATDNG010000364.1:0-2409 GCA_036518375.1 Nitrososphaeraceae archaeon
GGATGATATGTATACCTAGAGATCTATTCCCACTATGAAATGCTTTCTCCAAGGGTATGTAGTAAGACTGATTCCAAATATGGAAAACGAAATTTATATCCTATTTTGATAAGGTGCTTAGGAATAACACGTGAGCTTGACAGAATTGCAGCATTGGCTAATACTTCTCCTAATGCTGACTTTATTATAAACTCAGGAATAGAAAACATGGTAGGTCGTGACAAAACCTTTCCTAATGTAGCTGTGAAATCAGCATTTGTTATAGGATTGGGAGATACTGCATTTACAGGACCAGCAATAGATTCATCTGCTATAATATACATGACCAGTCCAAGTAAATCATCTAGTGCAATCCAACTCATATACTGATTACCGTTTCCAATTCTTCCGCCCAAGCCCAATTTAAAAATAGGAAGGAATTTTGACAATATTCCACCGGAGGATGACAAAACCATGCCTATCCTCAAATTTACCACTCGGATGCCAGATTGTTTGGCTATTTGAGTGGCTTCCTCCCAATTCCTGCAAACATCTGATAAAAAACCAAATGTAGACCTACTTTCTTCTGTTAGCACGTCATCTCCTCTGTCCCCATAATATCCTGTTGCAGACGCAGACACAAGTACTTTAGGCGGCTTATCAAGTGAAGATAGCAGCTTACATAGAGACTTGGTAGTATTCACTCGGCTATCAAAAATCCTTTTTTTCTTTTTCTTTGTCCATCTTCCAAATATGTTCTCTCCTGCAAGATTGACTACAGCATCCATCTGCTTGTTGTTGGTTGTTGTTAAAGATGATACATCTGTGTAGGGTGGAGAAGAATATGGATTCCATTGAATTGACTTGACATTTTTTGAATCTAGTTTATCATAGTCAGTAGTAGGACTATTTCTTATGAACCGTATTACTCTATGACCTCCAGTAGTAAGAAATGGTATCAATGAAGAACCAAGAAATCCGCTAGAACCAGTAATTCCAATGGTCATGGGTCCGTCATTACCTCTTATTTTATTTGCATTAGCATGAGCTAGTATATCGTCCCTGGTAAGGCGGTGTCTATATCCAAACATTTGGTTTAGTTTTTTGTTAATTAAAGGTGAGGCAATTATTTCGCTTAACGTGCCACCTGGCAAAGAGTATTCTATATGATCATCTAATATACATGAAGACAATTCAAGTGAATTGAATAAATGAGTATGTGTCCATGATGAAAAAAGTCCTTTAATTTGGCTGTCTTTAAACTGTTTGCCTTCTACATAATCAGAATGCTTTACCAGCCAGGTTGTATGAATTGGACCAGCAATCTTCATCTTTATCTTGACTGTACCATTACTTTGGATGTTTCCTTTTCGCTCAAGTACCTTGAATTGCTGCCATGGAGGATTAAGCCGTTCAAATGTACCTTCTCTTATATGCCATGCAAATAATTCATTTGAAGATGTTCCATTGATGTGAGTAGTATGGATAAAGAATTTCACTATGTCTACATTATGTATTGTTATATAGATAAAGAGAACAGTTATAACATTTATGTAAGTGCAAATACGAAGAAGGACTGCAGCACCTGCTGTCCTTGGTGTCTATGGAATTTACTGCCGAATGAACATGGCCTTGGAGTTTTATCTCCATGTAAATGGACAGTATTTTGACAATGTCCATTTTCACTTTTCATTTTTAAATTATTAAGTAACCAAGATATAGATATTAGTACTAAACTCCACGTTCTATTTTCTAAACTTCCTCCACTATATTGTAAGTTACATTCACTATAATCTCAGACGTACATTTGACACTAAAGTGGAAAACAACTCTGAAGCAAAAACACCTACATTAAGCTGTGAATATTTAGTCACCAATCCTTGTATAGTTCCATACCATGAAACAATATTGTTCTCTGTTAAACTAGAAGACAGGTTGATACTTAATTACCTTAGCCAAGATAGCTGCTCTGTTAAACTATTGAATTGATTAATGTTGAAAGAAGCATCAAATGCAAGGATGTATTATTTTGCTATACTATGTAGATTATTATGGAGCTGTGGCTGATGCTGATGCAGAAGGTGACGTGGATCCTATCGCAGAAGCAGCAGCTTCAGAAGCTGTATTTGAGGATGATGATAATGGTTTTAGTTGTCCACGGATTTCGCCGTTTGTGTTTTGGTCTGTATGAACATTGAAATATGCTTTGCCATCTTGTATGAGTTTAATTAGGTCAGATACTTGCTTTCCTGATAGTGGACCCTTCAAATCAGCAGAAGTAATAGTACCACCAATAGAAGTGGAGGTCATAGCACTACCGCCGTTACCAGCTGAAGCAGATGCCGAAGCACCAGCAAAAGCACTACTACTATCGCCTCCTATATTCTTTAAATCCGCTACTATAGGTCCGTTTGTTCCAACGCTGCCTCT
>DATDNG010000365.1:0-3382 GCA_036518375.1 Nitrososphaeraceae archaeon
ATCTAATATAGAGTCAAAGATGGATATTTGCGCAGACTCCACATGGCCATCTGTAGCCATGGGAGTTGATGTATTTAGAAAAGCTTTGATAGATCTTAAAAAGAGAGGCATAAGGTCTAGGTATATTACTACGATTACAAAGGATAATCTATCTTACTGTAAACAACTTATGAAAATCAGTGAACTTCGTCATTTAGACGGGATTAAAGGTAACTTCGCAGTTAGCGAAAAAGAGTATATGGCTTCTGCCACAATGCAAGAAGCATCACCTTTACAACAAGTAATATACAGCAATGTAAGGGAAGTACTAGAACAGCAACAATATGTCTTTGACTCATTTTGGAATAGATGTATACCTGCTGAACATAAAATAAAGGAAATAGAAGAGGGCATTATTATAGGTAGAACAGACGTTATTCAAAATCCAAAGGATATACAACAACTATTCATTAATATGGTAAAGTCTGCTAAACACGAAGTGTTGCTATTACTTCCTACAATCAATGCCTTTTATCGTGAAGAGCGAATAGGAATAATAGAATTATTAAAGCAAGCATCAGAAAGAGAATATAATAGAGTAAACGTTAGAATTTTCACTCCGACCAATGATGCTATAGAAAGAAAATTACAAAACATTGTAACTATAACCGAGCAAGAACACAACGAAGAAGGGAAAGATGAAGAAGAGAGAAGAAAACGCAAACAGTGTATAAAGAATGAAGATAAGAGATTTGACATACGATCCATAGATATAAACTCAACTAATGATGATGAAGAAGACTCAGCAGCAGAAAAGAGTTCGGTTACGACAGTCACTATAGTAGTAGTTGATAGAAAAGAATCTCTGGTAATAGAAAAGAAAGATGATTCAAAACAAAATTTTATAGATGCAGTAGGAATGGCAACCTATTCAAATAGCAAGCCAACAGTGTTATCGTATGTTTCCATATTTGAAAATCTTTGGAGACAAACTGAATTATATCAACAACTAAAGGAATCAACTAAACAACTGCAATTAGCCTATGAGCAATTGAAAATTAGCGATAAAATGCAGGCCGAATTCATAAGCGCAGCAGCACATGAGCTTCGTACACCAATACAGCCAATAATTAGTTCAGTAGGTATTATTCGTTCACGAATGGGAAACATGAAAGTACAAGGCTTAGATTATTCTTTAGATATGATTACTAGAAATGCAGAAAGATTGAGCCAACTTTCATCGGACATATTAGATGTTACAAAGATAGAGGGTAATTCACTTGAGCTACAAAAAGAACATTTAGACCTAAACGAAGCGTTATTAAATACTGTAGAGAAATATAAAAAACAAATCACAAAGGCCAATATTAATGTAAAGTTATTATTTGAACCTCATGAAGAGGCAATACCTGTGAAAGCAGATGGGGACAGAATTAGCCAGGTTATTTCCAATTTATTATCTAATGCTATTAAATTTACTAGGAGGGAAGGAGGAATAGTAACGGTGGAAGTTCAGAAGAAAGATCATGATACTTATGGAGAGATAAAAAAAGATAACAATACCAGCAGCACTGTGGCTGTGGTTAGCATCAAGGATACTGGTATTGGTATAGATCCCGATATTGTGCCCAGATTATTTGAAAAATTTGCTTCAAAGTCATTTCAAGGAACAGGGCTAGGGCTATATATTTCCAAAAATATTGTTGAATCACACGGAGGTAAGATAGGCGGTGAAAACAATTCTGATGGCAAAGGTGCTACATTTTACTTTACTTTACCAACTGTAAGTAGTCAAATCGAATGGCAGAAGCAAAACGATAAATCTGATATATAATAATGGCGAAGATAGAAAATAACACTAGTAATACCAAAAAGGTTATGATAGTAGATGATGAAGCAGACGTCATCTCTGTACTAGGAATTGTTTTAGAGGAGAATGGATTTTAAGTTGATACATTTGAAGATCCTATAGTTGCATTGAAAAGCTATAGAGCAGGTGTATATGACCTATTGATCCTAGACATAAAGATGCCAGAGATGGATGGTTTTGAACTCTACGATCAAATCAAAAAAATAGATGATAATGCCAAGGTTTGCTTTCTAACCGCCAGTGAAATGTATTACAAGAATTCAAGAAAAGAAAAGTATTGCTCACTAGACAAAGACTTGTTCATTCAAAAACCCATCGCAAACGAAGATCTTGTAGAGGAAATAAATAAAATATTAAGCAGAGTCCAATAATGAAAGGAGTTAAAGGTAGAGTATAACATACGAGTTACATGCGTTGAACCAGGAGCTGTTTCAACAGAATTACTAGAGGCAATAACAGATGAACCCATGTCTAATTTTATAGAAGCTTCAGGATATAGATTAGCAGAGGGAGAATCAGATCACATATCTAAACGACTAGCATATTTACACTTTGATTAAGAAAGGTATCAAGAGTCTTGCAAGTTGTATACAGGATTATATTTCTGTATAACGTAATTAGATTTTCATTGCTGCATAACAAATACATTCATGCTCTCTTTTGATGACAGCGAACGAAAACGAAAACTACTATCATCATCATAATTGCTATTGTTCTTGTATCTGCTACTGCATTTGGGACATTTTCTTTTGCAGCAAGAACAAATAGTACAGGTACACACCATACTACTGCTAGTACATCTTCTTCTCCTGCTCATTCCTTCACACCTCAATCTACTAAGATACCTTCACAAATAACAACAAATCCTGTTGCAAATAATACTACTTTAAAGAGTAGTAGCAGCACGGATCCATGTATTACTTATAGTGGTGATACCGAACTTTATTGGGATCATGTATACGATTCTAAGAGGCTGGATACTAAAAACGAATGTGTAACTGTGGAAGGAACAGTGTACAGCAAGCCAGGAGGAGGAACAGTGGAAGATGAAGATGGCGATCTTCATTTTACTCTAAAATTAGATCCACAGTATACAAAGTATTCAAACAAATATGACTGTTCTCCAAATTACCCAGATTATAAACAATGTCTGAGCCAGCCAGACAAAATAGTAGTAGAAGTCATATGTCATACCGAACCCCGCAAATGGTATAATATTAAATGGAACTATCCTTGTATGGCGATACGATTTCTAAAATACCATCTTTACCATCCTTCGCCCTAAAAAATAGTAGATAGTCTTTATATATTTGGATGACCTTCTTGATTTAATCTCTCCTATCATTTTATATCATATTCTGTCATGAGTTTATTAATCAGCATAATCAATTTCTCAATTGAAGGCAAGTTAGAAAACGGGAAAAGTAGTAAATTCTATATAATTATAATACTATGATGGGTACACTGCAATGCGGTGTACTCCTAGTATTATTATGTCATAAAAATACTCAGAAATTACGTTTCTAATGATCC
>DATDNG010000366.1:0-19368 GCA_036518375.1 Nitrososphaeraceae archaeon
TCATTCGATCTTGCCAACCTGTATTTATCCTTCATTTACCCGTTCTTGGTCGTTAGGGCATCTTTCGCTCCTGGTGGTTGGTTTGGTTTGGGTTAATACATGTGTAATCCCATTGTACCCTTGAGTTGCAAGAGTCCTTTGATGCGTTCGCTAGTGCTAGCTAAGAAAAATAAAAAAGTAGTTTGGCAGACATTAAATCTTGTACCTATTCCTAGAAAAAATAATGATACTGTATGTAGATTTTGGTTGCTACTTAGATAATTGTCCACGTATTTCTCCTTTGGGATTTGGTTGAGTATGAACGTTAGCATATGCTTGACCATCATTTATCAACTTGACTAGATCAGACATTTGTTTGCCTTTCAATGGTCCTACGAGATCATTAGACGTAATATTTCCTTGTGATAGCATTCCATTCTTTGGCCCAGTAGGATTTGAAGAGTTGAATAACCAAACTACAGGAGGTCCATTTTCTCCTACTTTACCTTGATGTATGTGTGCCATCGTTACTTTATCCATATTCATTACATTGACTTTATATGACATTGTCTTTCCATCAGCACTTAAGGTAAATTCTGCATCACCCGTTGCCTTAGTATCTTTTGGGGGTACCTCTTCTTTACCTGTCATTTTCGCAGTGAACTTTTGCTCTCCTTGTGCAGATGATGAACTTACTAATCCACCATTGGCACTTACCATTGTGACAAGTGCTGATGCCACTATGACTATTCCTAATGTCAGAAGTATTTTCCTAATATACATATTATTTTCGTATAGATTTCTCTATATAAATACTGTTAAAAGACACACAATTAAAGTGAGGATATTGATAATGTCATAAGATAATGTTGAGTGCATAACCTTGATCTACTTTTTTAGTACAAGTCGAGTGAATAGTACTACTACTGGTAATGACGTCAGAAGTTTCTGGCCTATCATAACTAAACCCATAACTTTAGATATATATAAAAAAGAACAATACATATGCGTTCAGTTCAAGTTTCTAAAGCTAATGGACCTTTTGAAATAGTGGAAAGAGACGTTCCAGAACCCAGTGAGGGGCAAGTACGCATCAAAGTCCAGGCCTGCGGCATATGCCACGGTGATTCTATTACTAAACAAGGATTATTCCCAGAAATCAAATACCCAAGGGTTCCAGGTCATGAGGTGGCAGGTGTTATAGATGAGGTAGGCAAGGATGTCACCAAATGGAAGCGCGGACAGCGAGTGGCCGTTGGCTGGCATGGAGGTCATTGTGGCCATTGTGAATCCTGCAGACGTGGGGATTTTGTTATGTGTAAATATGCACAGGTACCAGGCATTTCATATGATGGCGGCTATTCAGACTATATACTTGTCCCAACAGCAGCTTTGGCAGAAATTCCTGCGCAACTCACATACACGGAAGCTGCACCGCTTATGTGTGCTGGTATTACTACATATAATGCTCTTAGAAACAGCGGCGCACGTGTAGGGGATATAGTTGCTATTCTTGGAATAGGTGGACTTGGACATCTAGGAATTCAATTTGCAGCCAGGATGAGTTTTAAGACTATTGCTATTGGACGAGGAAAAGACAAAGAGGAGATGGTCAAAAAGCTTGGCGCTATTCACTACATTGATAGCCAATCCCAAAATGTTGTTGAAGAGCTTGTAAAGTTTGGTAATAGTAATAGTAGCAGTACTGAAAATGGTGGAACAGCAACAGTAGTAGTAGAAGGAACAGGAGGTGCCAAGGTAATCCTTGCAACAGCCCCAAGTGGAAAAGCAATGAGTGAAGTATTGGGTGGTTTATCTGTCAATGGAAAGCTCATCGTCATAGGTGCTTCTGATGAAAGCATTGAAGTACCTCCACTCTTATTGATATCAGGACGTAGATCAATAGTGGGTTGGCCTAGTGGGACTTCAATCGATTCACAAGATACCCTATCATTTAGCGTTCAATCAGGTGTAAGGTCGATAAATCAAGTGTTTTCACTTGAGCGTGCACCAGAAGCCTTCGAGTTAATGATGAGTGGTAAAGCTAGGTTTAGATGCGTACTTATAACAGGCAACTAGAAAAACTAGGTAAAAGAGGTTCATATGGCATTTTTATGACAATCTTGTTTGTAGTAGAGTATGATACTGAACTAGTATAGGCGATAAAAAAGATAGTAAGGGTAACAATTTATGTCATAAAATCTGAAATGGTACTTTGCTTAAAATGCTAGCAGATGTTACTAAGCGATCTGTCCTCATTATTTGGTTTTGAATATGAATTATTTGTAACAAAAGAAAATGAACAGGGCCTAGTTCATTATTGTACTGTACCAGCTCATGACACCCAACAGCATTGAACCATCAGAACATGGTGGAGTAGGTAGTAATGGCTAAGTGCTGGAGGATGGTGTAATGGCTAAATACATGTAGATATCATGACGCATGATAAAATGTAGCAATCTAGTGGACAAGGAGTAATGGTAACTTGAAAGTCCAAAAATGAATTCATACATCAAGAGAAAATGCCTAGTCTTCTTCTTCTTTCTGTATAACTGGATTCTTCATATTTGACAACTTTTGAATCAGATTATTTATTATTCTCTGCTGCTGTAATATCAAGGTCATAAACAAAGACTCAGCTAAAAAAGGCTCTCCTTTTGAGTTAACAGCATTAGCAAATTGTACTTCTTCGCCTTCATTATCCTGACATTCCTTTAACATTTGGTCAAATAGAATTGCATTTTCTTCTCTTAGTGCATACTTGAAGCTGTCCCAGGATTGTATTTCTTTTGCAAGAAGGTCTTTATCTTTATCGCCTACCATAGATTACATCAATATTATAATGGCAGCTTAAGAACTACGTGAAAGCAGTTAGCCAGACAAACGTAGTCAAAAGAGGAAATAATATAAGATAGTGTTTCTCAAATAGAGAACAGAATCTATACAAAAGAACCTTTATTGATATTAATCCCAACGGACCCGCTAACTACTCGGGTTCATATGGTAGACATAGGAGAACAAGTGACTAGATAACAAATGCTAGTTAAACTTACTGTCATTACTAGTAGTATCGACATGCTTGTGCTAAATAAAACAAAAGCTGATAAGAGATGTGCATATAGCTTGGCAATATCTTCTTACATATCACACATTTTTTGTTGTTGTTGTTATTGTTTTTGTTTCTGTTGGGCTTCTTTTGACTTTATTCTTTTATCAATCGCCCTCTTTAACCACTCTTGGTAATATACCAGGCTAGTTGTTAGGAACACCTCAACTTTATTTACCCCGTCATAAGATTCTAATGTTCTCAGTATTAAATTGACTGTAGGGATATTTGCACCAAAGAACACTGCGAAAATGACTTCCTTTTGATAGATATTAGGAACTATTAATAAATATTCTTGCATTTCATGATATATTCTTTCGATTATGTTTTGATGACAAGATATCTCAATATCGATCACTACTGCAAATTCAATGTAACCTGTTAGTTGCATAGAAGATAGGTTCGTTAAAATACTAAATTCTAGAATATGGTGTTCTCTCATCTTTTCCAATCTTCTTGCTACAGTCTTTGTAGATAGTGAAGCTTCTTTAGCAATATCTTCAACTAACATTCTAGGATTTGACGACAACAAATATCTCATAATCTCCAAATCAGAACTAGTGATCCTCATTGTTAGCGGTCTATAACTTACAAAAATAATGTTCTCTAACTCTGGTTTTAGTAAATCAGTGATTGTCCCTATCTTCTCTCGTGCTCCATCTGGTAATTCTAGCACAAACGTCGAAGATCCATTTAGATGCTTGGCATATACAAAAACGTCTCCTAAAAGGTTTATTCTGTTAAGAATATCTTTTTCTTTAATTGTTTTATCAATATGTCTTATGATCAAAATACATTCTTTTTCATATCCAAATGTTACGGGGTTTATAAGTACTACAAACTTCTGTATTATGCCATTAGAAACCATTCTGCCAATCCTTTCCTTTACAGCATTTGTCGTTATTCCAACAATAGAAGATATGTTTCTATAAGGAGTTCTACAGTCTCTAGCAAGTAACCTTATAATCTGTAAATCAGTATTATCTAGCCGTATACTATTATGTTGCAATATACAAGCTTATAAAAAGATGACAAAAAAATAAGACTTTCTGTGTTGTTACTACTTCCTATTCTTAATGTTTTCATCAACTCTAACCTTTACAACATTATTCCAAATCTGGTATTTCTTTTGGCTGCACATATTAATAATCATATTAAGAGGATGGTGGTGCAGCAGATGTCCGTACAATCGTATATTGCCTTTCAAACTAACGCCATGAGTAACAAAACATTGCGACGTTCTACCGTTGTGATAAATGTGGGAAAATCTTTGTTATTTGTTTTTTAACATCTTTTGGCATATTTGGATCTTCAATTATCTTGTGAAGATCTTTTCTATCAATACACAATCCTAGCTTGCTAATTTTATAAAACCATTTGATATCGATAGGACTTATTACAACAGTTGATTTGGTGCATCCTGTCATTGCACATGTATTCAATTCATCATTACTGCTAAAACATATATGTCCTTGTTGGCATTCATAAATCATTCATAATCATCAACTAAGCAAGATTGCTATATTATATATTATCTAGTCTATTACGCAGTATTTCATCATATCTCTTTGATCATGATATTCTTAAATGAGACTGTTGATTTGCTATCATGGTTTTGTAAGCCAATATAGCCTTGTAATGATCTATTGCCAACAAACTTGGTTATTAGAATATTATTTAAAATAACAGAATAGCTTTGGTCTACTACCTTAATTTCAAATCTATTCCATTGACCTACCTCTTTTGAAGCTATTTGTTTTGAAGAATAGAAAGGAGCTGCAAAGCCATAAATTGCTCCTGTATTGTGAATAGGATTTCCATCAGGCATTGCCAAATCATCTATTTGGATTTCATAGCCATTATTTACTGCAATCATTGGATCATTATCTGGATTGGGAAATCGTACAAAAATACCAGAATTATCAGATTTGTGATTTGTCTTCCAATCTAGTTTAAGTATAAAATTACGATACATCTTTTTAGCATACCACAGTAGTCCCATTCCTCCTTCTGATCGTAAAATAATACTTTGTTCTTCTTCCTCTTCCTCCTCTGCTCTCAGAACTACAAATTTTCCTTTTCCAGCCATCTGCCATTCATTTAGATTATTGCCATCAAAGATAATTGTAAAATGATCATCATTACTAATGCCTGACTCATAAGCCATATAAAGACAACATTATCCTCTTACATATTTATGGAGAAAGTATGTATGCATAAAACTCTAACCGTATTTTGAATATATGTATAATATAGCTTCAAATATACTTTTAACATATATAAGCAAATTTGGTCTATTCTGACAAATCATCAGCCAGCCATCCATTTGAAAACCATTTACAAGGATCGAAAGAAAAATAAACAAAGATTTTACTTCTCAATTTAAGAAATTTAGTAAAAAGTCTGCATGACAACGTAATAGAAGAGACTAGATTACATAAAATAGTATATGCCAAATCATTAACATTCGGAACCTTTTTAGACATACAACCAAAAATAATTCTTGACAATTTCGTATCAGATATAACAAAAATCATGCAGCTTGCTGAACCCATAACAATAATCAAAGCAATGTGGAAGATAATAATAACAATAAGAATATGCTGCATCATTTGAAGGAAAAGCCCTAACAGAAACAATTTGGTTAGGCTGTTTTCAAAAGAGATATTCCACAGGTGAGAAGAAGACACAGGCCTCTGCAGCAGCTGCAAGAAATGGGGGTCCCCAGCCATACTGTAATGTTCCAATATCGCCATCATCCGGCAGCTACAGCAGTAGATCATATGTTGTATTAGCATTGTTTACTAATCCTTCTGTATCTATGATATCCTAGTGTTAGATGTGCTAAGAATTGCGCTTGTTCAAATACATTTACAAAATAATAGAGCTAAGGCAGTAGAACATACCCTTAAACTACTAAATAAAGTTGGATCGTCTGATTCAGATATAGTATGTTTACCGGAATTATGGTATTCAAAAATAGTCAAAAATTTTGAGATAGAATTCGACAAAATAATTGATGTCGCAAAAGAATACAATATGGTCATAATTCCAGGGGCTTTTATAGAAAGAAGCAAGAACAACAATGGTAATGACCTACAGATCTCTTCTCCTGTAATTGCAAATAAGGGAATTATATTAGGCCGTCAATTGAAGATTCATCCATTTGGCCCACAGCGCAAAGTTGTACAAGCTGGCACCAAAGTGGAGCTATTTGAAACTGGGAATTTTAAGTTTGGAATAGGGATATGTTATGATATCGTTTTTCCAGAAGTAGCTAGAGCATTAGTAAAGAAAGGTGCAGACATACTCTTTTTTCCTTCAAAAATAAGGTATGAGGGTATAAAGCCTTGGCATATGTATGTACAAGTAAGAGCCCTTGAAAACAGGATACCAATAGCTGCGCCAAATGTTTGTGATAGTAGTAGCAATAGTGTGTATAAAGGGAAAAGCATTTTTGTTGATTTTGAATACAACTACAAGATTGATATTGCTGTTCCAAAGCTTAGATTTGGATCATCGGTAAATGACCAGATACTCATAATGAACCTCGACCTAAAGCGTACTAGAAAATTACACAAAAAAAGGTTTGAAGATTTTCGAAATAACTTGTACGACCTGTTATGATTGCTGTCCTCCTATCATTGGCATGGATTTATGGTTCTTTGTTTTTCAGTTGATGCATCACTACTGGCATGGATGTTTGTAAGAATTTGCTATAGCTAGGCTCAACTGAATTTCAGCCGTCAAATATTGGTCAAATTTATTATACTTAGCCGCCAGCTAATCGCCATTTTGCTCTCAATCCTGTCAGATAGCGGTCATATACTTTTTGAGCTCGGCACAAAACATACCATGCATATGTTATTGTCAGTAAAGAAGTTGTATGATAAACAAACCTTGAAACCACGTTCTATCTCTAACTTATAATGCATATCTGATGAACCTATCTATCATCATCCAGTTCAGGTACTACTATATGCTACCAGGTTTATTTATTGATTTGATTTGATTTGATTGGTTAACAACTTTTAATATGACTTTATAGATTCCTAGCCCTTTGAAGCCTATGGCATGCTGCTGATACTTTGTGAACTCCGGTCAAATGAAAATTATTCTCAACTGCGACCAATCTACTAGAAGTATGATGACATTTTCGATGCTTTTAGATTGTGTATAAAGGATAAACCAAAGAAATAATACAATCAGAGAAATTTAGTCTAATAAATGAGCAATTATAAGGTTGTATGTCCATCTTGCAACTCTGAATTTCAGAGCTATGAAAAATACATTAATCATGTTTTTGAAAAACATGAAAACCAACCTTCACTTAGAATGCGAGCGATCATAGTAAAAAATAATACCAATCGGGAATAGCATATCTTGGTGATAGTTAAAAGAATCGATATTTGGTTGCACTACAGAATAATTAGTAATAATAATTCGTATGTACTGGAAATGAAGGGGAGAATGATGAAAATGGCATAGCAAATGTGCTCAAGTATGCTAGCGAACTGCTAAGTATTCAAAGATATTGTCAAATTCTTCACGAGATATAGTTTTGCAATTAATCTCTCTACAATTACTATTACTGAATTATATCCTTATAGTAGTATACCGTTAATGGGGCAGCAGTAAATGCCTTGTTAGAAGAGCCACATAATTTGTAAAAGGGAAAAGGTAATCTAATAGAATGTACATAAATAATAACACAATGGCTGAGTTGATGGAACAAGATGCAAATCATAGTAGATATACTAGAAGAAGAAAACAACTCGAATACTCATGTGGATGTAGATATCTGTTTAATCATCAGATTATATTGGAACATGTCTGCCCAGAACATGAAATAGAATTGATTACTCTTCATAGCTGAATTAGTATTTCTCAGAATACGGTGTCTAATCTCATATCTAGATGACATACCGGCTAGAACCTGTCTTTAGGCATTCTTCACAACCATCAGCGTTGCATTGGATTTCTTGACTGATTTGCTTCTGCTAAATGATCACATAAGGTATTTTGTGACTTGCCATATTGATTGGAGAAATGTTCGTCGTATAAGGGCTCATCAGATTCATATCTGTTGACAATAACGATAAAGCTGCTCATTAAATATATTAGAAGTCAATTTCATATATGGCAGAACAGAGAATAGTAGATTTTTCTTCTAAATTGCAGAAATTTGATCTAATAGTCATAGGTAGTGGTTCTGGATTAGATGTTGCTAACGCAGCATATCAACATGGACTTAGAGTGGCAATTATTGAAAAGAACAGAATGGGAGGGACTTGTCTCAATAAAGGTTGTGTACCATCCAAGTTACTAATACACAGTGCTGATGTGGCTGAAACAATCAAGCACGCACATCTTTTTGGTCTAAAGGTTGATGGGTTTTCTGTTGATTTTCCAGCGATTGTTGAACGTGTTAATGGCATAACAGATTCAATATCAGATGAAATTAGAAAGGCCCTTGAAGGTATAGAAAATCCCAAACTCTTTGCAAAAGAGTGCAAATTTGTCGGAGAAAAAACAATCTCAATATGCAGTGGTGATAGAAACAGACATGACGATGACAATGAAACAATAACTGCAGATAAAATATTAATTGCTTCTGGTACCAGACCAAGAATTCCAAGAATAGAGGGCCTTGAAGGAAGTGGATATATTACTAGCGATCAAGCATTGCGTCTTAAAAAACAACCCAAGGTCCTTACTATTATAGGAGGAGGATACATAGCTTGTGAGTTAGCTCATTTTTTTGGTGCTCTGGGAACAAAGATCAATATTATACAGCGTAGAGATGTATTGATACCTGAGGAAGATAAGGAGATTTCAAAGAAATTCACAGAAATATTTTCCAAAAAATATAATGTATATTTAGATTATAAGACTGAATTTGTGTCAAAGGATAGAGATAGTGATAGTAATAATAGTAAATTTCATGTCATAGCAAAAAACACTTTAGGAAAATCAATAGAACTTTATTCAGACCAACTTCTTATTGCAGCGGGAAGAATTCCAAATTCAGATAAACTTGACCTAGAGAAGACGGGTGTAAAGATTAACAAAAAGGGTTTCGTTATAACAGACAGATATCTTGAAACTAACGTTAAAGGAATATTTGCATTGGGAGATGCAATTGGACGCTTCTTATTCAAACATAGTGCAAATCATGAAGCTCAATATGCTTATTATAATTTATTACATCCAGATAACATGATTCCAGTCAATTACTATGCAATGCCACATGCGATTTTTAGCTCACCCCAAGTTGCTGGGGTAGGATTTACAGAACAAGAGCTAATAAAAGAACAGGAAAAAAATAACAATAACAATAATGCTGAGAGCATAATACAATATCAGAAGTCTGAATATCGTTATATAGATACTACAATGGGACAAGCACTTCAAGATCAAGACGGTTTTGTAAAGTTCCTCGTGGATAAGAAAGACAAGAAAATACTTGGATGTCATATAATCGGAAGTCATGCTTCAATTCTTATTCATGAAGTTTTGGTAGCTATGAAGGCGGATGCTAATAATAATAATGGTGGTACAATTGATAACATTACAAAAACGATTCATATTCACCCATCGCTTTCTGAAGTAGTTGCAAGAGCCGCAGGACATAATAATTGAAGATTAGAACCACAGATAGATACTCCTGCCTTCCATTACTTCTGATATGATTGACATTCATAAGAATTTCTATATCATTTTATTAAGCAAATTAGCACCATTGATAAATCATATAGATCCTATTCGCAGATACAATTATGCATTTGCAGTTAACTCTTTTGATCTACAAGTCAGTTAGACAATAAAGATTCTTTATGTTTTTCATTCCAAAATTTATTGTTCAATACTGTTTGAGCGACAGCTACATGGACATCGATAGAATGGATAACAAACTTTACTACCATCTTTGATTTTAACTTGACCACCGCAGTTAACACCTCCAACACAAGGAGGTTCGGTTCATTATCTTCTGACCTGTATCTCATGTTCCATACGCTAAATTTGAATTTTCGGTGTGCTTCTTGTTCAATCGATTCCCATCTTTCCACCACAGGCGCAAAAATTGAACTCATCTATACGTGAATCACAGAACGGGCATTGTCCATTACTATCATAATCAACTTCATCTGCATTTTTACCAAATATTCTTAAATGGTCGTTAATTTCGACTGGTACTCCCTGCTCCTTTGTGCTCAATATGCCCCATCACATATCTCATTGTAGTTTGTCCTACTGTTATTTATATACATATTTTCAACACTTACTAGACAAATAATTAGTTATCAAATAGCAAAATACATGATAACATGAAGTCATAGATCATGTTCGTTGAACGAGATCGTTAGAGCATTGAAATAACGTACACATAATTTTTGAGAACAGAATAAGTATTTCTTTTACTCCCCATATGATAGCCCTTCAATCCATTTTCCGATGACCGATATATCATTAGGGTACCATTTTGTGAACTTCAAGTTCCCAAGTTCATATTCCAATGCTGTCTTCTTTAGCCTGTGCCCTTTCGTGCGGGTATGTGGTATAAGATCCTTCACGTCGATGCTAATTTCACAGATATTACATCTGACATGATTATTATTATTTGGTTCCATCTATTACTAAATCGTGTTAGTACTTAAATCAAGTTTCCTTTATTTTTTTAGTGGTTATTATCAGCTTTACATGAAGGTATGTGTAGATATATTTGATATAGAACAGTTGATGAGTGGATACAACTAAATGGTCTTAGGCGCTCCAGGTGGTGTTGCAGTAGAACCAAGTGGCAAGATCTACATCACAAACCAAAACACCGGTGGCATAGAGATTTATAATCTAGTTTCATCATCGTAGACACGGTCATGATCGAAATTAGCGTCTGAGTATTCACATGATGAAATATATTTACACCCATGAAAGACACTCTAAATCTTAATCTTATAATGGCAGTGACGAATGCCTCTGGGGAATCCAGCGGAAGCTGTTTTGAATCTGTTTCGATTTTTATCTGCTCATCTTTGAACCCCCGAAACTTGATTGGAACTAAGAGCACCTCCTGTCATCTACAGGCTTACTACAGGTGTTTTGTACCTTGGACGTAGTGTTGGTACGAATTAGCACATAGAAAACGAGGCTGTTACTTCACATAATCAAAATGGTGTAAAAGAGAAATTTTATGGGCTAACGTACACCTCCAGTTGCACTAACAGCTAGTAAAACTAGTACTATTTGCTATGATTTAATTAAAGATGTCTTAAAAATGAATTATTAAATACGCTTTGGATGATAGTTTGGATTTAACCATTCAATAAATGCGGCATAGTTTAATGAACGGCTATCATAAATATAGTCTGAAATTATTTTAATATATTTAAAACCATTCTTTAAATCAAATGAGAGAACTGGATCTTGTATCTCACATTTTACCACTTTGTCTGCATATTCATGTGGAGAAATTTTATCTGCATATTCGCAATAGTTGTATAACCTAGCTCCAGCTATTACTCTTTTTAAATTTAATCTTATAGCTAATTCCTTTCTAGCATTAAAGAGCATAGTAGCAATTCCTAATCGACGAAAATCAGGATGAACACAAATATCATCTCCATAAAGGCTATCGCCTTTAGGATCATGACTTGCAATGATGTTTCGATTTCCAACAATGTCATACCACGTGTGATCTAGATATTCAGGAATTAATGAAACTATTAAGCTGCTTGCTGAACCAACTATTCTTCCATTTAATTCTGCACAAAATTGTCCTTGTTGAAATAATTTAATATGATCTTCGAAAAATAATGGCTCTGATATCATTCCTGTGGCCACATCTGGAAATGATTTTCTTTCTATGGCAACTATTTCAGAAAGATCTTCTCTGCATGCATTCCTAATTACTATTTCGTTTGTATTGTTGGGCATACTTAATGATAATAACAATAATAAAAGCGTCATCATTAAAAGTGTTAAATTTCGAATCAATACATGATTTGTGGAGAAGTGGTTGATTAGGTATATGCTTTCTGCTACTTTTCCTTCTTAGATATGAACTACCACATTTAGTAAGCAGAAGTTTCTTTTGAGCGGGACAGAAAAGATATTATCGGGAGGTCTAAAAGAGCTACAAAAAATAATAACTATTGAAGATTAGATAAAGGATTTGGACGTTTGTGAATCAGACGCTAGCAGCTTCTAATTTACCGAGTCAGATTTCAAATAGCAACTCAGTTAATTAATACTCCATTTTTAAATGATGTCATTGAGCATAATACTGCACGTCAAAAATAAAATCGAAAACAATTTAAGATGAAAAACAACCGCTTACTTTTCGTTCAGTTTCTCGTATTATAAACAGCATCAAAACCCTCCTCTCAGTGGAGCTATATATTATAAAAGTCAAGAATACATATTTCTTAAGAGAAAAGAATAATAATTCTTCTCCCATAAGTACTATCTAATAAATCAGATCAGGGTTAATAACACCTAGTTAAATAGTACTTAGCCCTAAGATGAAACCATAGTGGAACAAAAAGAAGTAGTAGGAGGACAAGAAGAAGAGCGCAATGCAGAAGACCAAAAGTGCAAAATAATCAACAACATGTGGGAAGTATTAGATGGGCATTGTTAATATTAAGAAACCTTACCATAAAGGAAGTAGTACGCTTTAATGAGCTAAAAAAGTTAATACCTGGTATCAGTAGTACAGTATTAGCAACTAGATTATTGGAGATGGAACGTGAAGGCCTTATTTCTAAGAAAATCTATCCAGAAATACCACCCAAAGTAGAATACCGGTTGACTGCTAGGGCGAGGGAACTAGGGGTAATACTTAAAGACTTGGGAAGATGGGCTCAGCGTTGGAAATCCCCTAGAATTCCAGCTACAATGTTAGAATAAGGCCAATTCATTGGAGAGAGTTTTAAACGCTTTTCGTATGTTGATTATGAAAAACGTGTTATTCGTAACAAAAATATGATAAGGATATAGATAATTGATTTTATGACATAATATACAGACACAGAGTATTTTGGTCCGGTTTATTTTGAGGCTAAGCAGAAATTATCACAAAAATGACAAGATTTGTTAGTCTATGCACATTATAGACTATACATCTAGCCTAGCCTTGAAGTAACATATTCTGCAAACAGTCTCTATGACAGATATTATTATACTATCATTTTCTGCTTGCTCCGGAATACCTATCATACCATTATAAGCTGCAACTTCTGAATATAGCTGCAGCAGGTTAACATACACACTGTTGATAGATAAAATTCATTAAATCAGAGTATATAGTACCTGTAGTTGCAATAACAGGAGTATTATCTATCTATCTGCTTTAGCGACGTATAACATATTTAAGAGACGTGCAGCTCCTACATATTAGTATGATTATTATTCAATGCTGGACATTAGAATGAAAACGCTTCTCTTGGCATAACACGTTACTGTGCAACGGAATGTATCGAAGAATCCTGTCAATACATGATAGGATCCATAGAAAAGCAAAATTCCTAAATTAATAAAGTAGCACTTTTGTTTGTGTAGCAGCAACACAAATGGTCAGTAACTAAAATTTTGAAAAACGATGATGGGGATGACGTTTCACATCTAATATGACTTGACCTGTACATGCTATAGCCATGATACCAATAAAAACTGCTGGTAGTGTTAGGACGCCATCTTTTAATGTGGCACCAATCACAAGCACTGCTGTAGCGGCTACGATGCTGTAGATAGCTGCTGTATATGTTGTTGATTTCTTTGAATTGGCTGATTCTGATGACGAAGATAGGGAAGAAAGAGGATTAGTAGTAGTCAATGCCGATGTCATTTGTATTACTCCTAGTGTAAGCAAACAGAGGAAAGTCGAAATACATAGAAGCCATCTCTCCGAGGAAGGCAAAGATAAAGCTTGATTACTCAGAACTACATGTTCTATACTAACCCCAAATGCAGTAAAGCCAATTATCAGTGGAAAATGAATGTACAGCCAAGTAACGTATATGCCGATTTGTTTATTTTCACGAAGGGCTCTTATTTCTGAACCATCTACGGTATCAAAATATACCCACCACAAACTAAATGCAATTCCTAACCCAAGCCCTGCAGAAATTATAGAAGATACAGTCCAATTGTGAGCTGCAATTCCATTAACAACTCCCAGTATAGAGATGCCCAAAACAATAATTGTAAAAGAGCCAAAACGCTCAGGTAAATGGTGGGCATGTGGTGCGAATTGTACTGAAAGTTGTCTTGCAAACAACAGAGGTGTACCTATATCAACTGTCAATCCTATTATCCAGAAAATCAATCTAATTGGTGTAGGTACAAATATAGATACAAACCATATTCCTGCTGCGATAGAAAATCCTATAGAATACCTTGTGCTAAGCTGGCGTGCAGCTGGAACATGTCTTCTAGTACGTAGATATTCTATCACTAGGACGGTACGCATTATCGCATAAGAGAGTGCAAACCAGCTTGAATTCTTACCTAGTCCATCAGGTACGCTTACTGCCATCAAAGCAGCCGCAGCAATCTGTAATAACATTAAAAGTCTATGTGCCAAATCGTCTGTCTCAAACCTTGTTGAATAAAATGTTACACCAATCCATGACCACACGACTGGAATAAAAAGAGCTACAAAACTGAGAAATCCATATACAGACACATCATCATTTAGATCTCTACTAAGCTGAAAGACGATGATAGCAACGATCAGGTCGTAAAAGTTTTCCAACCATGTAACATGATGCTCTTTATAACTTTCCAACTGCTTATTTGTATTATATTTCTATATATGACTATTATTACACATTTATCACAATATAGAGCATATAAGACACATCATCATCATTATACCTGTCTTTCTATTTATAGAGACATATAGTATATGTTAGGCAGCAATAAGAAACACCAGAAGACACATTGATGAGAAGATGGCAAAATCAGAGGGACATAATTATCTTTGTTTATAGCACCTTATCATGGTAGTAGTCTGTTCTTCATTTGACAAGAATTATATTGACACTTTAGAATAATAGAGCAGGTCATTTCATGGGGAACATGAATTCTTCTTTTGTTTTCTCCTGTCAACGTCCAATGGATTTCACTGCCTAGATAACTATAAGAAGATCGAAATACACGTAAATCCATGTCAAAAAGTTCTGGATCAGCTGATGCAGAAGGAGCATCATCGTCTAGCAAGGACGAAATAATTAGAGGACTGAATGAAGATCTGGCAAGGGAGTATAAAGCAATTATCCAATATGTGGTGTTCAGTTCTGCGTTGAAAGGTGCAGAATATGGAGACATTGCAGAGCAGTTAAAGGTGCATGCATCACAGGAGCTAGAACATGCCTTAGAGGTGGCTAAGCAGATCGATTATCTAGGAGCGGATCCGACGGTAAAAGGCAAAGAGGCCGAGTTTTCCCAGGATTCAAAGACGATGCTTGAGATTGACCTGAGAGCTGAACAGGAAACTATTAAAAACTATAGAGAGAGAATCCGTCAGGCAGAGCGGGCTGGTGAATTTGCTCTCTCTGAGGCATTAAGAGATATTATAGCACAAGAACAAGATCACGAAATAGATCTGAAAGACGCCCTAGGATTACGATAATAGTAGAGGTTCTACGTAGAAGTATTGTATTACTTGGAGCACAACAAATGGTAGTACTGGTGTATATCACAAAGAGAAAACATTTTGTACTATACCGACTAACATAATTTCGTATAATTTCGATGAGCTTTAGCAAGAGGTTAAACAACCTAATAGAGTTGACGAACTTATGTTAGCCAGTATAGCTAGTCATGGGTTTCAAAACTACCATCCGAACAAGATAATAATAGATCCTGGCAATCTAATAGCTAGTATATGTTTTGCTCCTGATTGCGTGGCTACCTGGCTCTTGTCACAGTGAATTTAATAGGATTTACATAGAACCAATTGTCATTCGTAATAAGAGGTTTACCTGCCTAGAAATCCTCTTTTGATCATATTTTATATAAGTGAGTTCTTATAATAGGTTCTACGTCTGATTTAATTTGACTAATGTGGTTGTCTTTTAGTTTAACAATAAGCTTAATGGCAATATCAAGTTATTTTTCATATTTACATTGACATAATCATCATCTTAGCGCTGTCTGAATTCAAGAAAACTGATGACGAAAATTTTCTCCATCCTTTTCTATAAGACTTTCAGATAAAGTCGGGTTTAATCATTTCTTGAAGATATATTGCACATATATATAACATACACAAATGAATTTTACTTTACAAACCTTCTTAAACAGTTTACCATACTATCCTTTATATTCGTTGATGAGCTTGTTATCTTGTTGACAGCATACGAGACATGAGCGTACTACCATATTACATAACACTGATGTAATAAATACACTAATGCAGATTTTCTCTAATGCACAATCTAAAATAGATATTTGTGGTAACTCTAAATTTCCGATAAAATTCTTCTCATTTAATTCAGTAAACAAATTAAGGCTTGATACTTGCAAAAGAACAAACGCTAGACAACGATACATTTTTGAAATTACAAATGAAAATATCAAATACTGCAGAGAGATGATGAGAACGACAACAATCGAGCTTCGCCATCTAGATGAAAACGAAGCAAACTTTGCGGCAAATGAGATAGAATGTTTGGGTTTTGTTACTATGCAGAAAGAATCATTACAAGCCACATTTAGCAATATCAGAGAAGTAGTAGAACAACAACATTCTATATTTGAAGCCCTTTGGAATAAGGCAACCCCAGCAGAACATAAAATAAGAGAGATTGAAGAAGGTTTAAAATCAGAATTTCTAAGAGTTATTTCGGATAGCAAGAAAGCGACTGAGCTTTATATAGAGCTTGCAAAATCAGTCGAAAAAGAAGCTTTGTTACTTTTTGCTAATAGTAAAGCTATAACTAGAGCAGACAGGTTAGGAGTTTTAGGTCATTTAATAAATGCCTCGAACAGAGGATCTTTGATAAAGATCATCTCTCCTATAACAGAAGAAAATCGTTACATCATAGAACAACTTTGTCAGAAGGCTCCAAATATCATGTTTCTCAATGGTGGCTCTTCTCACTCAGGTCTATTTATAGCTGATAGTGCGAGATTTATCAGATTTGAACTCAAAGAAGCCGCTGCTGAAGAATTTTCGGAAGCCATAGGGTTTGTAGAGTATTCAAACAGCAAGGTTGGATTATATTCTGCAAGATCGTTTTTTGAATTGCTATGGAATGAACATATCCAATATGAAAAGCTTAAAGAAGCGGATAAAATGAAGAACGACTTCATTAATATAGCGGCTCACGAATTGCGTACTCCGATTCAACCCATACTTAGTTTATCCCAAGTTCTTCAGTCTAAAATAAACGATAGCAAACAGAGAGATCTTTTAGATACTATAGTTAGAAATGCAAGAAGATTGCAAAGACTTACAACTGATATATTAGATGTAACGAAGATTGAAAGCCATTCTTTGAACTTGAATAAAGAATGCTTCAATCTAAGTGACATCATATCTAATGCACTAGAGGACGTCAATAATCAAAGTGCAAAGTCTAATATTCGAAAATTAAAATTATTTTATGAACATAATAGTGAAGGCATTTTTGTAGAAGCAGACAAGGAAAGAATAGCCCAGGTGATTTCAAATCTATTAAACAATGCTGTTAAGTTTACTGAAGAAGGGACTATATCTATTAATGTAGAAGTACGAAAGGATAGTAGCAGTAATAATCATAATCTGATGATTGTGGTTAGTATAAAAGATTCTGGCGAAGGAATAGATCCTGAGATAATGCCGAGGTTATTTACAAAATTTGGCTCAAAGTCTTCTAAAGGTACTGGATTAGGATTGTATATCTCGAAAAGCATCGTGGAAGCTCATGGTGGCAAAATATGGGCCGAAAATAATGGCGATGTTGCGGGGGAAAGAAGAAGAAGAGGCTCCACCTTCTATTTTAGTCTGCCAGTAATAGACGAATCGATCAATCAATCATCAAAAATAAAACAGTATACTGGTAACGACAGGAGAAGATGAAATCATTATTGTTGCATAAATCCAAACTTTTATTACGTTCTAAATAGGAGGAGATTTAATCAAATATACACTCGTACCATCAAGTTTTCTATCGATTATAGCAATTCTATCTGCTACCAAAATTTGTATTACTACTTATACTAACACACCAACACTATGTACAGTTTTGTTCTTACTGATAAAGAGTATAGCTACAATAGAAAAGATCAAAGGAGGTAATGTTCCAAGCATTTTGTTTAGTAATGAACCTCAATATATGAACCATTTTAATATTATCTTTGAAGAAACATGAGAGAATGGACTGACACTAAGCCTAGAATAGAAGATATCCAAGCAAGCAAAGAGACAGGTGATGAATTAGCTGATGCTAAAAGATATTAAATGAAGTACTGCAAGTTGTTGGCTAAATAGAAAGTAAGGCTGTAAATTAAGTCATACGCAATAATAATGGCTGATAGTTTCCAGATTAAATATACGATGGTCATAAATAGTAATGATTATATTTTGATAGGCATTTGGCGTAAGCAGGATCTGTATTAGTAATCATAAGAAGTACATTAAAAACATATTTGGGATGATGCACCAAAAGTGTCAAATATCTGTTTATGGATAAATAAGATTGTTATGCAGCGTAGGCTTATTCTTGCCTCTATCGGCGGTGCATCTGCATTAGCACTTACTGTTCTGTTATTGTTCTCTGTTTTTGCCATATCTACAAAAGATTATGCCATAGACATTGATCCAATAAAGGACAATCAGAACCTATTTAATACTGCAAGAGTAACACTCACAAATACTGGCAAATTGCCTGTAACAAATATTGCGATTAATTATGGCGGTAATGGTAGTGCCAATGCCATTGAAAAGTTGGCCTTACTTTCGCCAGGTGAAAAAGTCATGCTCTCGCCTCCAGAAAATTCTCCACTTCGATCAGTTACAGTTACAGCTGATCATGGTTTGAGTATCACTAAGGCTTATAGAATACCATGGAAAATTCCTGGTATGATGGGATCATAGAATAAAAAATAGCATATCACCAGTAGAATATATGTGTCGTTTGATAAAATATAAGTAGAAAAACATACTGGAATCTGAATCTGAATCATATAGAATATATAATAAATGTCAAGAGACATCCGCCATTTATTATAGCAACTATTGTACTTTATACTGGCGATTTTTTATCTTATTGTAAACTCTATATACATAGATATAC
>DATDNG010000367.1:0-2617 GCA_036518375.1 Nitrososphaeraceae archaeon
CTTCTCATAGTATGCCACCATCTTAAGTTGTGCTAACTAGTGTAGTCGTTTATTTTACCCGTGGTAAAGCTCATTTATGATTTGAATAAGCTGTTGTTAAGTATTATGTCTTAAAGATGGTCTCCTTTATATAAGATTTAATCCACATAGAGATGTCTTCGATTTCCATTACGGAACAAAAATCTGAAGCATCTTTTTACGGAAAATAAAATTATAAAACAAAATCTATACTGATTAACAAAATTACGTTTAGCAGTATACTTTGGTAGTTCAATATGCATTTAGCTTAGGACAACAGTTTATCTCTATTGAAGAGAAGCATTAACGAGAAAATAACAATGACCATCAACAGATATGGAAGACAATTTGACTGCCAGATACAACTTTTAGCATATCCTAACCGACAGCAGCAAAAGTGAGTATATCCAACTTATCGAAAAATCATTTGTATGTATATCTGGGACCTGATACTGAAAATAACTAATTAAATATATGGTGTGACGCCATTGTGATAGCAGTAGTATGGTCTAATTTAGAGAAGTCTTGTTACTAATGTCGTTATCTGATACGTACGTATGAATTGGTTTTGGAATTTGACAGGATGAGATTTTTGTCATAACATTCGTCAAGTACTTTATTTATTATGCTAGATATGTGTAGAAGTTGCAAAAAGCATTATTGCTTCGATCCATCTATTTGAGATAAGACCCATTGTAGTGTTTCTATTTCAATCATTAAGGTTTCATTGTAATACGATTGTGTGCTTTGTGTATCCTGCCTCTGAGATCGTCAATTCTATCCAAGAGTATCTTTTCAAAATCTGATAACAATGGTAGTGTTTCGATCATGTAATAGACTGACTTGATTTGACAGAAGCTAAAAAAGGTCGTGATTTATTTTTAATGCATATGCAGAAATAAGATGGATTTAGAGACTTCGCAACAGTCTATATTGGACTACATTATATAGCATACTATGTAAATAGGACATCATCAATTAATTTGACTATAGATTACAAATGGACTGTATTAAGTAATACAACAATTGGAACCTTGATGGCTTCACTTGATACAAATATAATTATTATCGCTCTACCGACTATTGTATCTGACATCCATGTATCACTTTTAACTCTAGTTTGGATAGTTCTTGGATATTGGCTTGTGACTGCGTCCATTCTTCTTAATTTTGGCAGGCTTTCAGATATGTTTGGAAGAGTAAGATTATACAATATGGGATTTATTATCTTTACAATAGGATCAGCATTATGCAGCCTTTCTCAAACAGGAGAACAATTGCTGTTATTTAGAATAGTCCAATCATTAGGAGCAGCTTTTCTTTTCTCAAATAGTGCTGCAATTATTACTGATGCATTTCCTGAAAATGAAAGAGGAAAAGCACTTGGGCTAAATCAAATATCAATCGTCGTCGGTTCTGTGATGGGATTGATATTTGGAGGATTCCTTACTTCTTATCTGGGATGGAGATCAATATTTTGGATAAACATACCTATTGGAATCTTTGCAACTATTTGGTCGTATACTAAGTTACATGAATTAGGAACAACCAAAAAAGAAAAAATAGATTTCATAGGCAATGCTGCGTTAGCTATAGGATTGTTTCTTATTTTAATAGGAATAACATTTGGTTCCTTTCAAATTCTTACTAGCATACCGTTTGAAATGCATTTGTTTATCATAGGAGGTTTGTCTCTAATAGCATTATTCGTGTTTGTAGAACGAAATGTGATTAAACCAATGATTGATTTATCATTGTTTAAGTTAAAGTCTTTTTTAGGTGGAAATATTGCAATATTTTTTAATTCAATAGCAAGAGGTGCGTTTACCTTGATTATGACATTTTATCTTCAAGGGCCTACCATGAAACTAAGTCCACTTGCTGCAGGCATATATCTTCTTCCAGTTTCTATAGCATTATCTATTTTCGGACCTCTTAGTGGCTGGATATCCGATAGATATGGATCTCGGGTAATATCATCTATTGGACTTTTTGTTTCGGCAATTGGATTCCTTATCCTGACAAATCTCGGTACAAAATCTAGTTTCATGGAAACTTTGTTGCCCCTGGCACTTATAGGTGCGGGAATGGGCATTTTTGCTTCACCAAACAGAGCCTCAATAATGAACGCAGTTCCAAGATCTCAAAGAGGAGTAGCAGCAGGAACTAGTACTATGTTTGTACTTAGCGGAAGCACATTAAGCTTAGGCTTGGCATTTTTGATATTGTCTCACACTATGCCATTAAATTATGCCGAATCGATTTTTCTAGGAACGGTGGAGACAACAAAAACCAAAGATAATATTAATGAAAGCGCCAATAACATAAATATTAAGAACCAAAATCGCAATGATAATAACAATGTCAAGATCACTACAATTCATTCGACTACGATTCTAAAAGATTTTCTAGCATCCTTACACTATGTTTTCCTTCTTTCAGCTATTCTCATGTTCATCTCAATAATACCATCATGGATAGGAGTTGGAAACGACAATAATGACAATCAACCTACCTATAACAAATTTAGATAGCAGCTCAGACTAGCTAATGATTCTAAAACATCATGCAGTAAAAACGTACAACGTTGGTAGGTCCA
>DATDNG010000368.1:0-5028 GCA_036518375.1 Nitrososphaeraceae archaeon
ATTACTGCTCTTGACTTAAGATCTGCAGAATATACAGATGATGCACTAAGAGATTCTATTGAAGAGTTATCAGCATATTATAGGTAAAGGAAATCCTTTATCGGTAATATGATAACCAAGCTGCAATCAACTGCAATGCAAATATCACTTCAGCCGAGATTTAATACTAATCTAACAGGATTTAGAGATCACAGCAGGATAATATATGTAGGTTTAGCATGGTTTACAACAACAACAGATATTGCTCTTGGTAGTTCAGGCACAGTAGGAAAAGGTATGGGTACAACAGCAGATAATAATATTATTTGTCACATCATTATTTTTAATTTTGCATCATGAAAACCTCTTTATCACACACCGTAACCCATAATATTTTTCGGTAGCTAATATTGCTTTTTGTATATCATCAAGAGAGTATCTATGAGTAATTATTTTTGACAAATCAATTTGCTTGTCTGATACAAGTCTAGCAGCTTCTTGTAAAGTAGTTGGTGTGGCACCAAAACTGCCAGTAATAGAAATTTGATTATAATGAATCAAGTTAGGATCTATTGAAAATGAAGCTGTATTTGACATTCCTGCAAATATATTAATTTTTGAATTCCTGGCTGCCACCCTTGTCGACATCTCTAAAGCTTTGGGATTGCTCGTAGCAATTATAACTATATCAGCTCCGATGCCACCTGTACATTCTAAAATATTATCCAAAATCTGTTCATTATGCTCGTCATTGTCGTGAGCTAGTACTATCGTTGCATCTGCACCCATACTTTTTGCTTTTTGTATTCTTTGTGGAATTTTCCCAACGATAATAGTTTTTGTGTTGTACAATTTTTTAAATAACTGAAGGTGTAGTAATCCTATCGGTCCATCTCCAATTACGACTACGGTACTTTCCTTTGCAATTGGACCTATATGCGAGAATCCATTTAGACAGCAAGATAATGGTTCAAGTAAAGCAGCTTCCTCATCACTTAAATTATCTGGAACTGGTACTAATCCTCCAATCTTGATAGTCATTTCCGGAATTTTAACGAATTCTGCAAAGCCCCCATTAATACTTGAGCCTATTTCTCTTAGGTTAATACAAAGGTTATATTGTTTATTATAGCAATATTTACAGTTCAAACATGGAACTATAGGCAAAACTGCAACCCTTGATCCACCTTTGATACTTGTTCCATTACCAATAGTTATGGTTTTATCAGTCTCCCCACAAATCTCATGCCCTAATATTATAGGCGGTGTAACCTTTCGATGGCCATCTCTGTATACTCTAACGTCATATCCACAGACAGCACATGCTTTTACTCTAAGTATAACTCCTTCTTCCCAAATGTCTTTATGATCCTGATAATGATAACTGCAACAATATATTTCCTCATTAGCTATACTATTAGGACCATAAAATATGGCTGCATGCATCTTCTGCTTCTTGTTCCCTGCTTTCAGCGATATAAATTAATGATCAAGTATTCACTTTCACTAGGATTTTATATTCTGACACACAGTGAATATACAAAAAGTTACTTATTCAGCTGATTACTGCTAAATCAGACTGTCTTTATAATCTCTAAAAAGCTTCTCTGCTCATGCTATTCTATTTATCATATTTAGTGGTGGAGCATTCAAAGTATATTTCCGATAATTTACAGATATAAAAATGTAAACAGAAATAGTACTCATCAAGGTCAAAATAAAAGGAGAGTGTCTACTCAGGTTGGTTATTTGCAAAAACGGGTTTTGGCAAATTTAACATATATACATTTCAAAAATAAAAGCTTTAGTGCCTAACGTTGAAATAACATATATCCCAGATTAGTTGTATGACAGAATTTCTTTTTAATAGCAATACCATGATCGATTTACGAGATGCTTTCAATAGTGTATTTCTAAACTCATACCAATTTAACGAAAAAATCTATAAAGTATTTAACCAAGCATATTCAGCTTGTCTAACAACAATTCTTCAAAATAATAACAATCTTATGAAGGACTTACCTCAATTAGACAAAGTACTCAGAAGCAGAGTTCGCGATATATTCGATGAAAGGTTGAGAGAAGAAGAGTTTGTTACAACGCTTTCTAATACTGTTGCAAGTTATTCAGAGTTAGCAAAGAGTACAGGCTTTGGCAAGGCTTACCAGCATTTATCTAACTTGTTGTCTGTGTGGAATAATGACGTTCTAGAGCCTCTAAGAGATACTTTATGGAGAACACCTTCACAAAAGATTCAGGAGGTTGAGAAATACTCTTTATTTCATTATAAAAGGATTGCCGATGATGGTAATCCTGATACTACTGGTAGTGACAAATCATCAACAACCTTAACAACAACAACAAACAATATGACTCCATTGTTTGTTGTCTATGCATTTATAAACAGACATTATATTCTTGATTTACTTCCAGAAATAAGTGTAATAAAGAATTTATTAAAACATGGATTTGATATATATGCTACTGATTGGGGTACACCTTCTGCTTATGATAAAGATCTTACTATAGGTCATTTTGTAAACAGCTATATGGACAAGTCTGTTGATCTAATAAGAAAGAACACAAAGTCAGACAAGGTTTCGTTATTTGGTTATTGTTGGGGAGGTAATCTAGTACTTATGTATGCAGCTTTACATCCAGAAAAGGTAAAGAATGTTGTAACCATTGCTACTCCTGGAGATTTTAGTATGGACAATACGTTACTAAGCCTTTGGACAAAGTACATGAAGGTAGATACTTTGTTAGATGCATTTGGAAATGTTCCGAGTATGTTGTTAAACGCCGCATTTTCCCTAAGAAATCCTATAGAAAATATTCATAAATATCCCCACTTCTTTGAACAACCTCATGGCTTGGAGTCAACAATGGAATTCTTTGCTACAGAGACATGGTTATACGACAGTCCTCCTGTAATAGGAGAAATATATAGAGAATTCGTAAAGTATTGCTATCAAAAGAACTTATTTATAAAAAATCAGATGGAGATATACGATAGCAGTGGTAGCAGTAATCTTGTTGATCTCAAAAATATTACAGCACCATTCCTTAATGTAATTGCACAAAAAGACGACTTGATAGCACCATTATCTAGTATCGCTTTGAACAATGCAGTTGGGTGTAGAGATAAAAGTATGATAGAGTTTCCATCTGGACATGTAGGATTGATAATAGGAAGGAAAGCTCATAAGGAAGTATGGCCCAAGGTAGGCAGCTGGTTAAAGGATAGATCATGAAAGATAATAAACAAGCATAAGCATAAGTACGAGTAATATGAGGAGCTTTATCTACAAACAACTATACGGGTCTAATCATATTGGTGGCAGTAACTACAATGTCACTCTTATATATCTTTAAGAAATTTTATGAGATAGAAGAACAAAATAATATCTAAAATTTTTTCTCGAATTCTGTTATTATCTTGGGGCGTTAAAGATCTTACAATTTTAATGAAGATGAAGTGTGTTTTTTAGCTCTTTTAACCTATTTCTGACTGTGACGTCTGTTACTCCTGATGCGTTTGCGATTTGGATTTGAGTTCTGTCTTCGCCAGTCCTTAAACACGAGATATAAAGAATTGATGCGGCAAGTCCCATAGGATCTTTCCCAGCAGAAATTTCTTTTTTTGAAACTTCCTTCATAATACTTATTGCATGGCGTTTGGTATTTTCAGTCAGCTTTGCTTTGTTTGCAACCTTGGAAATACATTTGAGTGGATCAGCATTAGGAATTTTTAACTCAAATTCAAACAACAGCATTCTATAATTTCGCGCAATATCTTTACGTTTAATATTACTAGCTGCAGCAATATCTTTTAGTGTCCATGGAGTTCCCATTTCTCTACATCCAGCATATATAGCAGCAGCCATTAGTCCAGAAGTCGTTCTTCCGCGTACCAATCTTCTATCCAGAGCCTTCCTGTATATGTACGCAACTTTCTCTACTAGTGCATCTGACAATCCGAGTTTATCTTTCAATATATCAAGTTCGTCGAAAGCATGCACAAGATTTCTGCCAGAATTATGAATACGGGCCCTTGAATCCCATATCCTTAATCTATGCATTCTGGTCCGCATTGCTGCATCTATATGACGTCCACTAGCATCTGTATTAGTATTGCCAATAACAGTTGCAAGTCCCTTATCGTATCTAGCTAGAGAAGCAGGAGATCCTGATCTGATTCTGTCATTTGCTTCTTCTGGGCTAAAAGCACGCCTTTCTGATCTGCTCATATCTTGTGTTTTATCTGAAATCACCATGCCACAATTACTACAAACAATTTCTCCAGATTCTGCATCTGTTACTATCATATCACCTCTTTTGCAAGTAGAACATACGTTGATAGTGGCTGGATCTTGTATTATTATTATTGTCAGAGCCTCTTCCAATAGGCTCATCGATCTCTGACAAATAAGTATGTAAGACTCATCTGCAATCAAAAGCACTCATGTGCAATTTGCGGGGTGTCCGTGTGCAAAGTACACCAGAAAACTTGATGCCTGTGTCGCAACTTTAGGTGCACTAGATCTTTAGTGGGTTATATGATGTCAAAGCAGATAATACTCCTGATATTGCCATCACAGGTACTACACTCTCTGATTTAATGAATTCTAGCTATCAGCAGGATGTTAACCTGCTGCAGCTACATTTAGATATTGCAGTTTATTATGGTATGATAAGTATTCCGAAACAAGCAGAAGTGGCAGTCGATATAGCTTGTAGAGCCGGTCTAGCCGAGAGAGGGGTAGGCCACCCCACAATCCCCATAGAGGTACAAGAAAAGAAATTCAATGGTAAATAAATATTCGAGCCATAACGTTTAGCTGTTTTAGGTTAAGGTATCTTCTATTTTACTTGTCTAGCTTTTCTAAGGGGTTATAGAAAGACAGCTGCCCAATTTGTTAAATATTATTTAGAAGATATATATAACTAAAATGGCTGAAAGTATCAAAATATGCCGAACCGCTCCTGTGATGTTTTAATTATAGGTGGTGGCTCTGCCGGTCTTCGAGCTGCAATTGAAGCTTATGA
>DATDNG010000369.1:0-3663 GCA_036518375.1 Nitrososphaeraceae archaeon
ATCACATTTTACATCATATTTGTCAAGCAGAGAATGTACTCTATTCATAACTCTAGTTCTATCCTGTACAAGATTAGTTCTTAGCCTAAGCAATGACCTATCCTCTCTAATTTCTCTTGGAGCTATGTAACATTCTGCCACAAGGTCAGATCTAAGTAGATGAGCAAGAGTCCTAGCGTCAAGAGTATCTGTCTTTATTCTTGCTTGTGCAATGGCCTTTGTCTTCAAAGGATTTGCCAGTTTAACACCAATATTATATTTCTCAAATGCTTGATATGTCTTTAACCAGAGATTGGAAGTTGATTCACATACAGCTACACATTGACCATATTTTTTAACTATTGAATAAGCAAATATTTGAGCTTCAGTCAGTGTATTGTCATATTTAGCTTCCTCAGCTATAGAACCGTCAGAATTCATTATACATGCTTTACAGTTCTTCTTTCCTATGTCTACAGCTATATACTTCAGTTTTTATTTTCACCTCCTCTTTTTGTTGCTAATTAGCTGAGACCGGGGCATAATTTTGTTTTACCAATCTTCACATTATATTGAAAGGTTAGCTACCTAACATGTGCTTGATTGCTTTTGGATGTTCTTTGCGAGTCTTACAATTGTAATAAACAATGATTTGATAGATCAGTACTGATAGCAGTACTAGTCCAGCTGCTTTATGGTACCCTCTTATTGGTAAGGGATCTATTTTGAAGACATCTTTGATGTGTTCTATTAATGGCTCTACTGATATGCCTCTCCAGGAATAAATTATCTGTCCTAATTTGGATTCATAGAATTCTATCAACTGCAGCCTGTCACTTGAAGTATTATTGTATATTTCTGATACAGGACATACTAGCTCAAATCCTCTATCCGTGCTCAAATTATACAGCTTATGGTCATCATATCCAGAATCACCAGCCATGTAACGTACTCCTTGTGGAAGTGATGAAGAGCATGTTATTGCAGGATATATTTGGTTATCTTGTATATCAGCCTGAGTAAAATCTGCTGATAGAGGTATTATAAGTGAACCAGTACTTGCTGTTATGTGGAGTTTATAACCAAATATCCACTGCTTGGTATGACTGAATCCCCATCTGGCATCTGTATCAATACCTGAACGAGGTACTACTCCTTTGATCATAGATGATTTGTGCCACAGATGACCTTTGGCTCTAAGTAATGTACTATCTATTGTGACAATGTAAGGATCAACTAATCTTTCTTTTACAAATAGATTTCCCATAGTTGATATCCTTTCTTTGATGTCTACAGATATTGTTGAAAGCCTTCTGTCAAATGTCCTTCTATCAGGAAGACTGGTTAATCCACAAACCCTTAACACCCTTCTATTATACGGATAATCCATTGCAAGATAATCATGTAATGACCTGTTGGAATCCAGTCTTAGCCATATTCTAACTACAAAACATCTCAGTATTACAGTTGGAGAATAGACATATGGCCTACCTCTTCTCTTCTTATGTTGTGATTTAGGCCATGAGACCAATCGTATAATATACAAGATGCTAATCAGGACAGATTCTGATACATACGCTGAGGCTAGTCTTTGGGATTGTTTTTTGACTGCAATTCACCAAAACACCAAGGCCTGAAGATAGCTTTATTCAAAGCCATTGACACAAATTGGTAAATATGGAAAGAAATTATGCCCCAGTCTCAAGTAACTAGCGAGTGATTCAATCCTTCTAGTCTTATTTACGGTCCTGTATAGAGAGGGCTTCCTTTGAATGTTAGCGACTTTAGTGTATCCTGATCATGCTTTACTACTACAGGAGGTAGTGGTACATAACCTAGATTTGATGCCAATTTTTGTCCGTCAGTAATTGCCCATGATATAAAGTCAACTAAGGATTTTGCCTTTGTTTGATCCATACTCGGGTTATTACTCATATCTTTGTAAAGAAGAAGATATGTAAAGCTCGCTATAGGATATGCATTTGGTCCAGGTGAATTTAGCATTTCTACACTGGTCCATGATTGATCACCTGCTGGAAGAGATTTAACTATTGGTGAACTGCTTACTGCTTCTTGAGTAGAAATCAAAGAAGGTTCAATAAAGTTGCCTGCTGGGTTCTTGATAAGCGCATAAGGAATGCTTGCAGTGAGTGCATAGTTGAGTTCTACATAACCTATAGTATTTGGCGAGCCTTTTATTGCATTTGCCACACCTTCATTACCAGGTGCACCTATTCCAATTGGCCATGGAACTGACTTTGAGGCTCCAACTTGCTGATTCCATTGTGCACTTTCTTTGGAAAGAAAGGATGTCCAAACAAAGGTTGTTCCCGATCCATCTGATCTGTGAACAACTACAATATTAGCAGAAGGTAAAGTTTTTCCTGGATTTAGAGCCTGTATTTGTGGATCATTCCATTTTGTTATTTTACCTAAGAAGATGTCAGCAAGAACAGGACCTGTAAATTTCAAAGCCTTTGATGGTATGCCAGGGATGTTATACGCTGCAACTACTGAACCTATTGTTTCAGGTATTTGAACAGCACCCGGAGCTGCTTTTCTTTCTGTATCTGAAAGTGGTGCATCAGAGGCTCCAAAATCAACTGTCTTTGCAGTAAATTGTTTAACCCCTCCACCACTTCCAATTGATTGATAGTTGATGTTTATGCCCGGTTTTACTTTCTGGTATTCTACACGCCACGTGTCAATTAATGGGAATGGGAAAGTTGCACCAGCTCCATTAAGAGTTGCTTGACCGCTTTGACTTTGTATCTGTTTGGGTAAAAGTTGTGCGTATGACTTTACGAATATACTTGCTGCAGTAATACTAGCAAGTAAAATGGATAAGATCAATCCTAACGATATGGATTTTGCAATGTGTTTATACATCACAGATAGGTGTGAAATAGAAACATATCATACTTATGAATAGACTTCACATAGGTTCACGTAGATCTATGTGCATCATATACATGCATAAATTGTTGTCTTGGTTGTCAATCTGAACACATTGATAGGAACTCAAATTGCTTGATGATTGAGAATACAACTTCTAACCTCATAGCAAAGTTACTCTACCAGAGATGTGATCTGAGCTACAACTATAAAGTAGGTTTAAACACAAATAAAATGCGACAACAAAATATTGTTATATAACAATGCAATTTCAATTGAGATCCCTGTTTTGTTGAAGACCATTTTCTCATCCATTGTTGCAAATCAATCACGGATTCTACAAGTTCTTGGCCTTTTTGAACGATTAAACTATATTCTACTCTTGGAGGGGTAGAATATAGAGTTATTACTGGCCAATTATTAATGCAAGTAATTCATATAGTCGATAGTAGAACTATATGCTTGTAGTAAATCTATGGTATTAGCATAGGTAATTGTAATATAGATGTAATATTAAGCGAATATGGCAAATAGGTGGTTAATATTATTTCTACAAAATCTCATGAACAACGCAATAAAGAGTTATCTACCTTTTTCCTTAGAGGAAAGCGACGCGGAGATAAGATCTTTTACATTGTGGCTATTGCTGCTGCTGCGTATACACTTTTGATGGTTGCTCTGATAGGATATGCAGTCGGAAATGGATCCCAGAAAATATTTTCTACTGAAGGTTTTAAGTTTTTTACCGGTACTGACTGGAATTCGGTCGAAGGCCGCGAATCATATGGT